>CALVXM010000001.1 GCA_944371305.1 uncultured Bacilli bacterium
CACATCATATTTTTTAGTGTATTTACTATTTAATCCTCTAGTAATAGTAAGGGTATCATTTATTAGACAACAAGGTGAATTGGAGTTACTGATACACCTTGACCAAAAGCTGTTGTTGCTAGTTCTAAATCGCCAATTTTATCAACATCAAAAATAATACCATTAGCTTCGCCATTTAAATCAACACCGGTAGGACTACCAAAACCAAATTTATCAATATAACTAAATAAAGTTTCTTTACCTATCCTAAGACCTAAATTAACAAATCCTGGATTACAAGAATTTTCAACAACTTGTAAAAATGTTTGATCACCATGTCCCCCATGTTTCCAACAATGAATAGTTGCTCCTCCAACCTTAACTGCTCCACTATCAAAATAATGTTCCTCTTCTAAATTAACTAAATTTTCTTCTAAAGCTGTTGCTAAAGTAATAATTTTAAAAGTACTACCCGGTTCATAAGTCATCCAAATTGGTAAATTACGATTGATTATTTCAGTTGTGTAATCTTCATAATTGGAAGGATCAAAACTAGGCCGAGAGGCCATCGCTAATATTTCACCAGTTTTAGGATTCATAACAATCCCTAAAGCTTGTTCTGGATTATATTTACTAATAGCATTATCTAATTCTCTTTCTAAAGCAATTTGAATATTATAATCCACTGTCAAATAAATATCGATTCCATCTTGTGGTTGTTCATATATTTCTGATAGTTCTAATTTATTACCTTTAGCATCACTAAAATATTTAATTGCGCCATAGCTTCCAGTTAAATAGTCATTATACATAAGTTCTAATCCAGATAATCCTTGATTATCAATTCCAACAAAACCTAAAGTATGCGCTAATAATTTACCATAAGGATAATACCTTTTACTTTCTTTTAACAAGTAAACGCCAGGTAAATCCAACTCATTTATTTTATCAGCAGTCTCATAATCAAGTCTTCTTCCTTCTGGATGAACTCGTTCAATCGATGATTTTTTACTGACATGTTCATACATATCTTCATAAGAAATACCCAATATCGGTGCGATTAATTCAGCAGTTTTTTCTTTATCGACAATCTGATTAGGTATTAAAACTAAAGAAGTAGTCGTAACATTATCAGCTAATACTACACCATTACGGTCATAGATCTTACCACGGTTAGCTTCAATTGGTAAATTTCTACTCCATAAACTAGTAGCATAATTATTTAATTTTTCATAAGAAAAAACTTGGATATAAAAAACTTTACCAATAATTAAAACAAAGAAAAACAATATTATAGACATTACTATTTTAATTCTAAAATGAATATTCTTATTAAAAAACATATACTCACCCACTTAAGTATATGTTTTAATTTAAATAATATATATCTTCAACCAATTCAAATTTTAATATAATATAAAAAGGAACTTTGAAAAAAACTATTAAAATCTATTTTTTATATTTATCATTTCTCTATTTCATAATTCCAACTATCAATACCACCAAAGGTATAAACATTTTTAAAATCTAAAGCTACTAATGTTTCAGCAGCAATTTGAGCTCTAGAACCAGATTGACAATAAATAATTATTTTTTCACTTTTATTATCAGTAACTTCTTGAATAAATCTATCTTCTAATTCATCGAAAGGAATGTTAATAGCATCTTTAAGATGTCCTGTTTCATATTCATAAGTCTCTCGAACATCTAGAATAACAACCTCATTTTTATCAACCATATCATGAGCTTTAGATGCGCTTATTTGTTTATATGTCCCACTGTCACAACCGACCAATAATAAAATCAATAAAACCAATATTTTTTTCAAATTAATCACACTCCTTGTAGTTTTTAATTATATCTATGTATTTTTCCTTTTCTATTTCACTCAAAAAAGCCGCTTTAATAGCATTAATATTCATTCTTTTAAAATCAGACACATTGAATCCAAAAGTTTTATTCAATTTTTGATACTCTTCTGTTAATGTAATATTAGAAACCGTTCGATTATCAGTATTAATAGTTACTAAAACTCCTAAATCATATAACTTTTTAATTGGATGACTTTGATAATCTTGATAAATATTAGTTTGAATATTACTAGTTGGGCATACTTCTAATGTTATATCTTTATCTTTGATCAATTTAACAATATCCATATCTTCAATACATCTAATACCATGACCTAATCTTTTAGTATTAAAACTAATAGCTTTCAAGATACTGTTTTTACCATCAGCTTCGCCAGCATGGATCGTAAAAGGAATATTATAGCTTTGAGCGATTTTAAAAAGTTCTTCAAAGTCTTCAGTTTTATATAAGCTCTCAGATCCTGCTAAATCTAAAGCAACAACACCTTTATTTAAATATTTATAAGCTAATTCAATAATTTTTTTATTTTCAAAAAATGATAAATTCCTCATCATGCAAAGTATTAAATTAACCTTAATATTATTATCTTTTAGACTAGAAATAACTGTTTCAACTACTTCTTCCTGCGTAAGTCCTTCTTTCAAATGAAATAAAGGGCAAAATCTAACTTCAGCATAAATAACATTATCATCTTTCAATTTAGTTATTAATTCTTTTGTTACTCTAGAAATATTTTCTTTTGTTTGCATAATATCATTAGCTAAAGAAAATTTAGTTAAATATTCATTTAGGTTTGAACACTTATCACTAGCAACCATTTCCTCTTTTACTTCTTTAACACTTTTACCCATCAAATCGCAAGCTGTTTTAATATCGACAGAACCATCTAAATGAAGATGTAATTCAA
Organism: uncultured Bacilli bacterium; assembly: GCA_944371305.1. Lineage (GTDB taxonomy): Bacteria > Bacillota_I > Bacilli_A > RF39 > UBA660 > Faecisoma. The sequence continues at coordinate 2,759 of CALVXM010000001.1, forward strand.
CTTTTGGTACTAACTTAAAATTCATTTTCTTCACCATTTTAATTATATCATCTCAAACAAATAAAAAAAAGGATTATAATATAAAATATGAAAAAAAGAATGAGACTACCTCATCCTTTTAACTATTGATTATTTTGATTATCGCTCGGCGTAGATTTTAATAAATCATCAACAGAAGTTATAGTTGGTTGTTGCGTAGAACTTTGTTGGTTTAAAAATGTTCTTGGTGCTTGAGGCTGACTCATGCTTGGTTGTGTACTTACACTCGGTTGAGGTTGACTCATACTTGGTTGTGTACTTACACTCGGTTGAGGTTGACTCATACTTGGTTGTGTACTTACACTCGGTTGAGGTTGACTCATACTTGGTTGTGTACTTACACTTGGTTGAGGTTGACTCATACTTGGTTGTGTACTTACACTTGGTTGAGGTTGACTCATACTTGGTTGTGCACTTACGCTTGGTTGAGTAACAGGTTTTACCTCAGGTTGTGTTGACCAAGTATTTGTAGGTTCAACTACAGGCTCTTCAACTGTTTCTATAGTATCAGCTGAATCATTAGGCATAACTTGTGGTTCACTATTAGCCACGCCACTATTTAAATTTTGTTTCTTTTTCTTAGATTTTTTAACAACTAAAATAATAACTATAAGAATTACTAATAAAGCAATACCTCCACCAATTAAAGCTACCATTAAAATTGGAAAACTAGAGAAGTTAAATTCAAAATCAATAGTACCAGCTTCAGTACCACTTAAATCCCAAGTTAATGTTTTACCGTCATCAGAAACAGTAGTTGCATTATGACTAATTGGTTTATTTGGTAATGTTACAGTAAATTTAATGTCAATTTCAGCATCCTGTCCTTGTGATTCATTAACTGGTGAATAAACTATATTAGAAACATAATTATCACCATTTTTAGTAAATAACATCGTATCATCCATATTAGAATCCATATTAGTGATATCAAAAGGACTTCCATCACCTGTTGCTTCATCAATATTACCTACATCAGTAGCGTCATAAGTAAATCCTTTATAACCATCTTGATCATATCTTTCCATCGTAAAACCTTCTGGTGCTTCACCATTCATAGATTCTAAAAGTTCCCAAACATCTTCATCAGTATAAGTAGGAATTTCTTCCCCACCACTTTGCATTGACATTAGAGCTTGAATCATTTCATCATCATAAGCCATAAAAAAGCTAAAATCTATTGTTTTATCACTTTTAATGACTAAATCATATCCACCTTTCATGCCACATCCGGTTAATAGTACTAAACCGACTAATAAAAATAAAAACTTTTTCAAATTACTTCACTCCTTTTACACTCCTCTATAATAAACATTATACCATAGATTATTAATTATTCAAGTCTTTATTAGAGTTTTTGACAAATTTAAATGAATCTTTACACATTTCTTCAATTCCTTTAGTTGCTTTCCAATTTAATTTATCTAAAGCATAAGTTGCATCAGCGTAGCAACTTGCAACATCACCTTTCCTTCTAGCAACAATTTTATAATTTATTTTTACATTGTTAACTTTTTCAAAAGTTGTAACTAAATCTAAAACACTATAACCATTACCTGTACCCAAATTATAATAATCAATACCTTTTTCTTTACAAATATGTTCAATCGCTTTAATATGCCCCTTAGCTAAATCAACAACATGAATATAATCACGGACTCCTGTTCCATCATGTGTATCATAGTCATTACCAAAAATGCTCAACTCCTTAAGTTCACCAGTTGCTACCCTAACTATATATGGCATCAAATTATTAGGAATATCTTTTGGATTTTCGCCAATCAAGCCACTTTCATGAGCGCCTATTGGATTAAAATATCTCAAAACAGCAATTGACCATTCATTATCTGAAATATATAAATCTTTTAAGATTCCTTCGATGTATAACTTAGTTGATCCATAAGGATTAGTTGTCGATAAAGGAAAATCTTCTTTAATTGGTAACGTTTTAGGACTACCATATACAGTTGCGCTAGATGAAAAAACAATTTTTTTACAGTTATATTTATTCATAATTTCTAACAAAGTTAAAGTTGAATCAAGATTATTACGATAATAAAGTAAAGGTTTTAAAACACTTTCCCCAACCGCCTTAAGTCCAGCAAAATGGATAACAGCATCGATATTTTCTTTACTAAATATCTCATCGACTAAATCCTTATCACACAAATCACCTTTATAAAACTTTACTTCCTTTTTCGTTATCTGTTTGATTTTATCAACTACATCTTCTTTTGAATTACATAAATTATCAATAATAACCACTTCATAGCCACTATCTAATAGTTCACAACAAGTATGACTTCCTATATATCCACAACCACCCGTAACTAATATTTTCATAATCTACCTCACCTTTTTAAATTTTTTTAATATATTGTTAATAAATTCATTACCAAATACTTGATTAAATATTTTATTTTTAAAAGATAAAATAAAATATATCAAACAACCAATAGTTGCATAAATTAAAATTTCTAACAAAGCCCACAATCTCGTCGTTGGAAAATCTGGTAATAATAATCTTATAATCATTAAACTCAAAATCATAATACCATTAATTAAGATTATCTTTATACCTGGAACAATAGTAGAGCGATAACTAATCTTATATTTTTGTCTTAATTTATATAATAAATATATGACTGATAATCCTTGAACTAACATCGTTGTAAAAATAGAGCCATAATAAGCTTCAAATCCTAAAAAATGAAATAAATGCATCATTGGTATATTTAAAATAGCCTTTAAAATGAAACTACCAAATAAAGTTCCTAAAGCTGTTTTAGGATTATCTAAAGCATTAGTTGTATCAACTAATACATAGAAAAATGAATTAATTATCGTCTGTAAAATAAAGAAACTAAATACATCTATACTTAAAGCATCGTAACCATAAAATAAAGTCCAAACACTACTTGATAAAAAACATAAACCTAATGTCATCGGTAGCGATATAAATAAAATTATCTTTAAAGCTTGATTAATTTTAGTAGATACTTCATCATATCTTTTTAATGTTGCACTACTTACTACACTTGGAATAATACTCATAGTAATACCAAAAGTAATAGCTAAAATAATCATGTTTAGCTTAGCACCCCAAGTTGTAATAATACTTAAAACGTTTTCAGAAACATTAACATCATACCCTAGACCAACCAAACCTCTTACAATTGTAAAAACATCGACTGTGTTATAAATTGATCTGATAAATTCAATTAAAATAAAAGGAAGCGAATATAAGACAATTCTTTTGAAAATAACTTTATTAGTTAATTTAGCTTCGGCTTTGGTCGGTTTTTCATTGCGCATCAAAGCTTCCCTATTTTTATTTATTTTGTTAATTATATACAAATATGCAGCTATTGCTCCAGCAGTGGCTCCAAAAGTTGCTACCCCAACTGTTGTTGTTATCGATAAATGAAATACTTTTAAAGTTAAATAACTACCACCTACAATAACAATAACTCTCACCAATTGTTCAACAACATTAGCAATAGCAGGAACTGCCATCATTCTATGTCCTTGAACATAACCCTTACTCACACTTAAAATTGGAATAAATAATAACGCTGTCGATATAACTCTTATGACAAATGTAATATCTTCTATAGTATTACCACCTTCAATATCACCAATTATTAAATAAGCAATATTAGGTGCGAAAACAAATAAAACAATAAAACTAACAATACCTAAACCAACAATAATATATTTTCCAATTTTATAAGCTCGTTCTTGAGCATTATAATAACCCAAAGTATTATATTCACTAACAGCTTTAGCCATCGCACTAGGAATACCAGTCGATGATAAAGAGGCAAATACGGCATAAATCGTATAAGCATAACTATATAAAACAGCCCCTTGAGTACCAATAATAGCACGAAAAGGAATAACGTAAATTATTCCTAAAATCTTACATAATACAATACCAATTGTTGATATCATTGCCCCTTCAACAAAGCTATTTTTTTTCAATTTTATCACTTCCCATACACAATCATAGCTGAAAAACAATAAAGTTGTTCCTCACCTACAATACTAATTGCCACTTGATATTTTATATCTATTATATCATCATTTTCGCTTAAAAACTTATTAACACTATCTTCCAAATCTTTTTCATGACCTTCATCAAATATTTTAACTTTCATATTATTCACCGCTATTATTATAATATTTTATTATCATAAGAATTGTCAATAATTGTAAGTATAAAAATATTTATTATCTTCTGTTTCAATTAAAACTTTGAAATTGATATCACTTATTTTATCAACATAACCAATTAAAATAATTCCTTTCTCTTCGTTTAAATTAATTTCTTCATCAACTATTCCAACACTTGGAAATATATCTTTAGTAACAACATCATGAATTACTAAAGCTTTAACTTTATTAGCTTCTACTTTAGGGTTATCAATAATCACTTGATATATTATTCTATTTTCATTCACATTATCGATATAAAAATTAATATCAAAAGGAATATCTTCAGATATGATGTTGGTTTCTTTAAGTTCTTTAACATATAAATCATAAGGACTTATCTTATGACATCCTACCAACAATAGACATAAAATAATAAATATTTTCTTCATTTTATCCTTCCCTCAAGGTTTTCCTTATTTCTTTATAATTAGGACAATATTTCATAACTTGATTCCAAAAATTTTTCGAATGATCAAAATAAATAAAGTGCGATAACTCATGAACGATAACATAATCAATTTGGTTAATACCATATTTAATTAATTCACTATTTAAAGTTACAATTTTATCTTTTCGGTTACAAACACCCCATCTTGTTTTCATTTTTCTAATTCTTAATTTAGGATAAGGAATATCTTCCTTAAATAAGCTATAAATATAATCCAATCGCTCCTCATAAAGTCTTTCAGTTTGCTTCTTCAACCATTTATTTAGATAATCATTACTCTTTACAAAAATCTTATCTTCTGTTATATCAATATCAAAAGTAGGTACAATAATAACATCATATTTCTTCCCCAAATAATAAAAATAGTTATTCTTCTCTTGTCTACTTTTATTTTTATCAATCATTTTTTTTATACTCTCATAATTATTATCTAATAACTGTTTAATATAACCTTTACTTACAAAATAATTTGTTGTCACATATATTTTCAAGTCTTCTTTTACTCTTATATATGTATTTTTATTGTTTTTTTTCTCAATTATAACATCATATTCTATACCATTAACTACATATTTCATATAAAAATTATATCATGAAATACTTACTTTCGCAATTTTTATGCCACTATAAATCTAAATATTGATAATAATCATTCTCTAATATTAATCTAGATATTTTAAATTTATAGTACATTTCGTTTTTAATGTTGTTAATATATTCATTACTAACACTTCCACTAAAATCATTAGTTAAAGCATTATATTTGCCTTTTTCAGTTATAAAACTACGATTGTGGAAAATAATTGGTGAACTAGTGTTAGAGAAAATATCTTTTCCTAACAACAATCTAGAATCATAATTTATTCCGAACAAATTTAAAATAGTTGGTAACACATCTAAATTACTACAATAATTATCAATATTAATATTATCTATTTCGCTATTATATATAATTAACGGCATTTTAACCTTTTCAAATAAATCGTCTCTTTCATAATTAGATAATTCATTCATTTCATCCAAACTTAAACTATAAGGATGATGATCACCAACTAGCACAATTACAGTATCAGATAATTTATTATTTTTTTCTAATTGTTCTAATAATTTTTCCAAAGCTTTATCCAGTTCAATTTGGGTAGCTAGATAATATTTAGATTTATCCTGATATTGTAAATTAGAAACTTTATCTAAATTTTTTAAGACGATAGGATGATTTAAATCATAGTTTACATGACCACTCATTGTCACATAATAAGTCATAAATTTATCTTTAGTTATATAATCATCAATTGTTGAATCAATTAAATCTAAATCACTAGGAATTTTTAAGTTACAATCCATTTTATTTTCCAAACCATTTCCACATCCCAAATAATTATAACCTAAATTTTTAAAATATTTATCTCTTTTATAATAATCATAATCATAGTTATGATAGGCACTAATGTAATAATCGTTATTTTTAAATACATTAGCATAATTATAAGGTAAATAATTATCAACCACTTTTTCTAAACTAATAATTCCGTCTACCGGTAATAATGAATTATCCAATATATATTCGCTATCGGCAGTTCCTCTTAAAAACATAGGTGAATAATAATTATTAAATTTGAAACCCGAATTATATAATTTATATAAAGTCGGCGTTATATCTTGATGAATAGCTAACTCACTAAAAGATTCCGCTAAAATAATTATTAAATTTTTGTCTTTAAATACTCCTGTATATTCATTTTTCAAAGTTGGCTTTTGATTTTTTAAATAATTACTTATTTCAATTATTTCTTCATTATCTGTTTCAACATCAAAATTAATTTCTAAAATATTAGCGTCTTCTTCTTTTTTATTAAGAATTTCACTATTAAAATTTATTTTATCTTCAAACTTAAAAATAGTTCTTTGAATATCCAATCTAATAGTTGTTAAAAGTCCAAAATTATTTAAATTAGATATTGGTATATTAATTTCATAATAAATATTTTTTAAATCTTTATCTAAATTAATGAATACCAAACATATTAAATATAAAACAATCGAAACAAATATCAATTTTTTATTAAATTTAAAAATAAATTTATTTTTCAAAACTAAAACTATATAAAATATAAAAGGTGAAATAAATAATAATAAAATTAACCAATTATCAATTATACTATCAAAAATAATGTCGATAAAAGGTAATGCCATTACCCCTGTAGTAGCTGTATTAAAAATTAAAACTGTTTCAAAAATATCATAATAAATATACTGAACAATAAAAATTAAAGTTATAATTGTAGAAATTACTATTTTGATAATTTTACTTGTTTTTTCTTTAAATATGCTACACGATAAATCTAATATAAAACCAATTAATAAACTGAATAATAATAACATTATAACGTTAGAAATATTTCCAATGGTCGCTAGTAAGAATATTATTTCTTGTATGATAATCAATAAACTAATCAATAAACACACTTCCCTTCTCTGAATATCAAAAAAACTATTTTGTTTTTTTAAATAGTTTTTTATCAATTAATGTGTTACAGATGGAGTAAATGCATTATGCACTAAAATTGAATATTTTGTTACTAAATAATTATGCAATCCATCAACTTCCATATTATAAACAGTTACTGGTTGTTCCAACTTTTCTAAAATAATACTATCTATTCTTAAATTACCATTTTTAGAAATCAACTCATCACCGACTTTTAAATCATAAGCTCTAATCCACCCTTTATCAACAACATAAAATTGGTGTTTTGGAGTAACTTCTATAATATCATTTTCAACCTTAATTGTATAAATTTGATTACTTTTACCAACAAACTTATTTAAAATTGGTTTTAATTCTATTTCATCAGTAGCAATATTTATAGCATAAACTTTTTCACCTATTTTAATATCTTCGATGTTTTTATAACCATTTTCTGTATAAACCAGAGTACCTGCTGTAAAACAAGAAGTACCAGCTGTTGTTTCAGCTACAGCTTCATTTCCCGCTTTATCAGTTACTATTACCCTTATGTTATAACTACCAGAACTAGATAAATTTTCAATTTTAGAAGTATTTTCATCTCCAGTATAAACTAATTTATAATCTGGTTCAGAAGTTTCTTTATAGTAATAAGCATATTTATCAATCCCACTACCTACTTCACTAGTATCTGATGCCTCAACACTAACTACAAAATCGGACTGATTTTCATATTTACCGGTTACTTTAACAGTAGGGACTGTCTTATCTAATTTTATAATTTGACATACTTTTTCACTATTGGATATACCATTACTTGCTATCGCACATACATAATTAACACCTTCTGTTGAAATAGTAATAGTTCCATCAACAATATCAATAGGTTCACATTCAATAGAAGATATACAGTACTTTTTGTCATCTTCACCTGTTATATTAATAATGACATCTTCTTTAAACCAACCATTAGCATTCATTTTACTGATATCATAATTAATAGCGACAGTTGGGGTGATAGTTCCTTCTACATCACCTTCTATTGCAAATCGCCCATCAGTAATCATAGTATAGATATTATGATTACTTTCTACCATTAATTCAGTTATCTTACCATCAGTATAAGTTATTTTAGTTACTTTAGAGTTTCCTAAATCAATCATTTTGCTTACTTCATCAATAGTTATTCCATCTGCACATATATCTTCTGTTCCATCTAATTGCGCCTTCATCGCTGAGGTGGCGCAATAACTCTTTATACCACTATATACCATTTGAGCTTCAGACATTCCTGCTGATTTTCTAGCATCATTAATCACATTTAATACAATTGGTGTCGCTATAAGAGTTATTATAGCTAGTATTATAATTACTGCTAATAATTCAATTAACGTAAATCCTTTTTTCATCTATTTCTCTCCTCACTTCTATTATATTTTATATAATTATTATAACATAAAAATATAAGGATAAAATTTATTTTTGGTAAAAATTGTAAATAAAAAACTGTTAAAATTAATTAACAGTTAAGCTCTTGAATCATATTTACCTGTACTTGTTGATATAATAACAATATCACCTTGTTCAACAAATAAAGGAACTTTTACAACTAAGCCAGTTTCTAGTTTAGCATCTTTGGTAGCATTGTTAGTAGTATTTCCTTTAACAGCTGGTTCAGTATGAACTACTTCTAATTCTACTTTATCAGGAAGTAAAACTCCTAATAATTCTCCTTCATAAAAACTTAAATCAACGTTTAATCCTTCTTTTAAATAATTAACATCATCACCTAATTGTGCTTCAGTTAACTCAATTTGTTCATAAGTTTCCATATTCATAAAGTTGTAAGAAGAACCAGAGGCATATAAAAATTGCATAGGTTTTTTCTCAATCATTGCTTTTTCTAGTTTGGTTCCACTATTAAATGATTTTTCGGTAGTCGAACCAGTTCTTAAATTTCTAATTTTCATTTTGACAAAAGCCGCACCCTTACCAGGTTTAACATGAGAAAATTCTAATACTTGGTAGATATCACCATCTAAAACGAAAGTGATACCATTTTTAATATCATTTACATTTATCATAAGTCCCTCCTATTATTTTTTCTCTTTATGAGTTGTTGTTGTTTTACATTTTGGACAATATTTTTTTAATTCCAAACGTTCTGTTGTATTACGTTTATTTTTTTCTGTACGATAATTTTCACTTTTACATTCTGCACATTGAAGAGTTATTCTTTCTCTTGCTTCTCCTTTTTTTGCCATTTTTTTCCCTCCTTCTTAAAATACTATATAATTATATCAAATTTATTTATATAAATCAAAGTATTTTTGTGAAATTCGATAAGAAATTAAACGATTTATCGGAGCTCTACTAGTAGAGGAACCTTCTTTATAAAAAATATCAGGAGAAATAACCACAAAAGAAACAGTTGGATCATCATATGGAGCATAAGCCCCAAAAGTATTACTCATCGTTTCTGTATCGACAATTCCATCACCATCAGTATCGATAAAGCTTTCACTAGTCCCTGTTTTTCCAGCAGCATTATATTTAGAATCGATAAAACTAACTCCTAAACCACTAGAAGTCATAACAGCTCTAAATCCTTCTTGAATTCGGTCCATATATTTATCTTCTAAATCAACTTTATTAAAAATAGTCGGTTTAACTTCATATAGTAAATCAGTCAAGCCATCCTTAGTCGGATTATATACTGCTTTTAATAAATGTGGTTGGATTCGATATCCACCGTTAGCAATAGTATTAATGTATTGACTTAGCTGAATTGGGGTATAAGTATCAAATTGACCAATTGAAAAATCTAATAAATGTCCTGGTAATGTGCTATCACTAGTATAACCTAAACTTTCAACAGGTAAATCAATTCCTGTTAAAACTCCTAAACCAAATTCTTTAAAAGTTTTACGATATATATCAAAAGCATTAGGATCAATATCGATTTTTTGGTTATATTGATAATTAGCTTTACCAACTTTCATAGCTGTATGAAATTGATAAACATTAGATGAAAATTTTAAAGCAGAAATGTCATCAATAATTCCTAAGTTTGTCCAAGAACACTTAAGTGGCGTATCAGCAATTTTAATACAACTATCACTTCTTCTTTCACCAATTTGTAAAGCTCCTGTTTTATAACCAACCGCATGAGATGCTCCTTTAACGATTGATCCAGCAGTAACCGGAGTAGTAACAATACCCGGAGTATAATCATAAACTTTATACTCGCCATCTTTTTCAAATACCTGTTTACCTGCCATCGCTAATATTTCACCAGTTTGAGGATCACTAATAATTACAAAAGAACGATTATAATATTTAGTATTAGGGTAATCCTTACCTTTTAAGACTTCTTCTTCTAGTATTTTTTCAACTTCTTGTTGTAGTTTTATATCGATTGTTAAAACAATATCCTTCCCCCGACTACCTTCTTTAACAATCTTTCTTGTTCCATCATCAAGTAATTGATAAACAGTTTTTTCGCCTTTTAATAAAGCTTCATATTGATATTCTAAATAACTAGTCCCAACCCGATCATTTAAACTATAACCCAAATCCAAATAATAATCTTTTAATTCGTATGGAATACCACTTTCATTAGTAGAAACAGTGCCTAAAATTGTCTTAAAAACATTACCATAAGGATATATTCGATTCCAATCCAATCTAACATCAAAACCTTTTATATTATTAACATTCTCAGCAATTAAAGCATATTCTTTATCAGTTACATTTTCCTTTTTTATTACCTTCTCATCATAACTATATCCTACATTCATAAGATAATAAATATAAGCAGCCAATTTATCTTCCTCACCAAAAGTAGCTAATTCAGAATCTGTAACTCGCTCTATTTTTAAATTTTCAATATCACTAGAAGTTAGTTTTCTCTCATCTAACATAATCCATTCTTCAGCCGTTATTTTTTGTTTAGCTAACTCTTGGTTATTTAAAACCCAAAATTTCTTTAAATTATCTTTAGATAATTTATCATAATCCAATGATATTAACTCTGCCGCTTTATAAGCAGTTGCAATTTCATCTTTAGTTGTTATATTAGCCGGTTTTTTATAAAAAATAACTTTGACAGCTTCATTATCAACGATAACCTCACCATTACGATCGTAAATCCTACCACGTGGTGTACTAGTAGAAGTTACAAAATTTTGACTTAACTGCGCAACTTTATTGATGTAATAATCATGTCTTAAAACTTGAACAACAAATAAATTAATACCTAAAATAAGCATTATGACAATTATTATTATAATTAAAATATTATATCTTTTTTCAACTGTTTCTTTTATATCTTTATTTTTAATACTACTAATATTATAAATTTTCTTGTATTTTTGCTTTTTCATAATTATTACTTACTTTACTAAAATCGACAATTGAAAAAAATTTATTTATATATTCATCTTTTCTATTTTGATAATCTAAATAATAAGCATGTTCCCATAAATCAATATTCATAATTGGTATTAATCCATAAGAGTATGGAGTATCTTGATTAGCAACATTAATTATCTCTAAATTGCCTTCTTTATTCACGACTAAAAAGGTATACCCTGATCCTACTAATGTGTTAGCACTTTTAATAAATTCTTCTTTGAAATTATCAAAACTACCAAAATCAGCATTTATTTTGTTACTTAAACTTTCGCTTAAATTGCCATTACCTAAAATGTCAAAATACATTTCATGGTTTAAAACACCACCTAAATTAAATAAAATATTACCTCTTTCACTCAAAGGAAACATATCGATGTTTTGAACTAGTTCTTCTTTTGTATAATCATAATTATATTTACTAATTAAATTATTTAAATTATCTAAATATTTTTTATAATGCTTATTATAATGAATATTCATAGTATAAGCACTAATATATGGTTCATAAGCATCATAAGAATCTATTTTAATTGCTTGATACATAAAATTCCCTCCTTTTATATTTTATTTAATTTTCATAACATTATTCTTATCAACATATATTATTTGTAGGTGATAATATGAAAGAAAAATTAATTAGCGAATATGTTAGTAGGATGACTTTAGATGATGTTAATAATTTTGCTTTAAAAAATGGTATTATTTTAAAAGATGATGAAGTTAAACTTATTTTTAATCATATCAAAAACAATTGGCGAACAATTGTATTTGGTAATCCAAGAGGGATACTTGATGAATTAAAATCTAAACTAGATAATACTAGTTATCAAAAAATAGAATCATTATACATTTATTTTAAAAATCGTTACTTATAATAATTTCTAATTTCATTAATTAAATCAGGATCAAATTTTTTATTTAAAATCATTGCAATCTCAAATTTATAAGGTGGAAATAATCTTTCCTTAGACTCATTATTCAAAGTAACATAAGGTGTTTCTAATATTTTAGGAACATCTTTTAATTTGTCGTTATAAATTATTTTAATTAAATTATCAAAACCCAAATTACCAAAACCGATATTTTCATGACGATCTTTATGACTATTTATTATATTCTTGCTATCGTTAATATGCACACATTTTAAATATTTTAAACCAATAATTTTATCAAATTCTTTTAGTACTTCATCAAAATTAGTTATATCATAACCTGCATCATTAATATGACATGTGTCTAGGCAAACTCCCAATTCATAATCAACACCATCGATGATTTTTTTTAGTTCTTCAAAATTTTTACCTAGTTCGGTTCCTTTTCCCGCCATCGTTTCTAAACAAATAGTAACATTACTCTTGCCTACTTTATTTAAATTATCGATAATATTCTTTATTCCTTCTTCTTCACTTAATTTAACGCTACTTCCTGGGTGTAAAACTAACTTAGTCATTCCTAACTGTTCTACTCTTTTAATTTCCTCTTTTAAAAATGTGACAGCAAAATCATTATTACTCGCCATATTAATTATATATGGAGCATGAACTACGACATTATTAATATCAATATTATTTTCTTTCATTAAATTCAAACCTTTTTTTGTAAGCTCATCATCGATTGGTTGCCTTGTTGTGTTTTGTGGGGCACCTGTATAAAACATAAAAGTAGTACTACCATAACTTAAAGCTTCCTTAACACTACCTAATAATTGCGTATCTTTTTTAAAGGAAACATGTGAACCTATTATCATAAAATCATCTCCTTTATTAATTATAATTGATATTAGTTTTAAATACAAGAAAAACTAGTTTTATTAGTTTAATTTATATTTTTATATATAAAACAACATAAAAAAATCTATCGTTAAACGATAGATTAAAAATGAATAACTTTTTGAAAACCATTTTCCTGTTTTTTAGAATACTCTTTAATATCTAAACCATTAACAGTTATTTGACCAGTACCTTTAGCAGTTACTGCAAAATCATTAGCTTTAAGTTCTTCCGTTTTCTTTATTTTTGATTTTTTTAAAGCTCTTAATACCCGATAATCACAAATATCGCCTTCTTTAGTGACAATTACAGAACCTTCTGTAAGGAAACCAACTTCTAAATAATTTATTAAGTATGTTTTAAAATTTTGCAATTTTTGAGCAGACACGATAATTTCATTAATTGGCATAACTTTATCAAACCCAAACATTGTACTAGGATTTGAAGCAACATTTAAACCTAACAAATCACTTACAACACAAGCAACATTGTTACTTAAAAGATGATTTCTTTTAGCATAGTGTTCATCTAACGTTCTTTTTCGATATAAAACTTTATTTAAATCAACTATTTGTTGTACAGAAATTTCTTTTTTTTGAAGACCATTTTGATCTGTAAGAAAAACATCTAAATCAGCTTTTTTAAGTGTTTCAATAAATGGTTCTACAATCTCAATATTATCTACATTAACAATATCATACTCATCAATTGTTAAAGGTCTAATTAAGTTTTCACCCTCTAAGTTAGGAACAAAAACGACAATATTTTTACCATTTGAAATACCCGAATATAACTTATCAATTGGATAACTATGTACTTTATACACAGTACCACCCCCAAATACAAGGCATATTCTAGCATATTTATCAAGAAAAGTCAAATTTTACTGTGCAAGGTCTCATTAAGACCATTACCAATCAAATCACTAAGTTTATCAATTGTAAAATCTACTTCTTTAGGTGTTACCATCATATTAAATCCAATAGGAGTTAAAACTTCAAATAATAATTGTTTAATTTCCTCATCACTTAAAGTTCCCACAATTCCTAATAAAATTTCTTTATCTTTTTTATTAAGTTTTATTTTTTCTTTTAAATAATTAGGACTATAAGCCATCAATTTATTTAAAGGATTATTAACGTTCAATTTAGAATAAGTATAATGCTTATGCATATAATTGATTGTATCAGATACAATGGTAATAGCATCAACGACAGTTGGAACACCAATCGCTATACAAGGAATATTTAAAGTTTCAAAACTGATTTCTTTACGATTGTTACCTACTCCACTTCCAGGATGAATACCAGTATCAGTCATTTGAATAGTTTTATTTAATCTTTCAACTGATTGGCTAGCTAAAGCATCGATAGCAATTAAAAATTTGGGTTTAAACTTTAAAGCAATACTTGCTATTACTTCGCTAGTTTCTAAACCAGTTTGACCCATAACCCCCGGAACTAAAACCGACACTCGTCGAAAGCCTTCTTCAACTTCATTTAACTCAAATAAATGATTAGTTACTAAAACATGGTTAATCGTTAATGGACCTAAAGAATCTGGTGTAGATTTAGAATTCCCTAAACCTATTATTAAACAACCATCATCATCTTTAATATTTAGTTTTGTTAACATTTTTTTTAATTCTTTTACAAATACTTTTTCAACCTTTTTTTGATTTTCAAAATCAGTTACATCCTCAAATTCGATTGTAACATAATTACCAGTTTTTTTATTAATATTTTTACTTCCTTCTTCTGAGATAAAAACATCAGTTATTTTAATACCATCCTCTATCGTCTCATTAAAAACAATTCCAGCAATTTCACGATTGTTAATCGATTCGATTGCTAAATCAGTTCTTATTTGATATTTAGATAAATCTATACTATGTCCCATATAATCACCAATAATATTGTATAACCATTTATATCTTTTATACAAAAAGTGTTGCATTTTTAACTATAAAATGGTAAAATGGGTATGATTTAAAGAACTTGGAGGTGAAGATGATGGCTAACATGAAAAATGCAAAGAAGAAAATTAAAGTAATCGCTAAAGAAACAAAAACTAATAATGACTATACTGCAAGTATGAAAACTGCTTGTAAAAATGTTGAAAAAGCAGTAATTGCTAAAGATAAAACTAAAGCAACTGATAATTTGAAAACAGCTATTAAAAGAATCGATAAAGCTACTCAAGCTGGTGCTATTAAGAAAAACACAGCAGCTAGAAATAAATCTCGTTTGACGAAAAAAGTAAATGCAATGGAATAACATTTACTTTTTATTTTTTTTTGATATAATTAATATAGGTGAATAATATGAAAAATATACTTAAGCTTTTACCTCTTGTCGTTTTATTAATCGTAGTAATTATATTTAAAAAAGATATTTCTAATTTTGTCGTTGAAAAAATTATCTTTTCTAAAGAAATCTATATTTCAACTCCCAATGATTATCATCTTGATTATGATTTTGAATACATTAAAGAAACAGACGATTTTGTTGCCAAAAATAAAGAACAAGTTTTAGATATTTTATATACTATTTTAAATAATGGAACTAACAATTTTTATTTCTACTGCGATTATGATGATTGTGAGAAAGATGTCGATTATTTAACTGAATCACACCAATTAATTAATATTAATAATTATGTCCATCCTTATAACAATTATCGAAGAGTAAATATAGATGTTAACTCATTCGGAAAAGTTGAGATGACTATCGAAAAATTATATACTAGTGATAATATCAATTCTATTAATAACAAAATCGATGAAATAATAAAAGAAATTCTTACCGATGATATGACTAACAAAGAGAAAATAATTAAATTCCATGATTATATTATCGATCATACTACCTATGATTCCAATTATTTAAACATTAATTTAAATGATATCGATAATCCTTCCCATAAAGCTTTAGGTCCTTTATTCTTTGGTAAAGCATTATGCGGTGGCTACGCTGATGTTATGGCAATATTTTTAAATAAATTAGGTATACCTAATTATCGTATATCTAGTGAAAGTCATATCTGGAATTTCGTTTATTTAGATAATAATTGGTATCATTTAGATTTAACTTGGGATGATCCAGTAACCGATAATGGTTCAAATATTAGGTTAGATAAATTTTTGCTTATCACAACTGAACAATTAGAAAAAATTAATACTGGATATCACACATATGACAAAAGTGTTTATTTAGAAGCTAAATAAACACTTTTTAATTGAATATTTTATAAATAGGTAAAGTAATTATTACTTTTGTTCCTTTATTTTTCTTAGAAAAATAATCTAATGTGCCATTATGAGCTTCGATAATTTCTTGTGATAAAGAAACTCCCAAACCAGTACCATTTTTTTTAGTAGTATAAAATGGTTCTTTTATTCTTTTTAAATCTTCTTCTGATATTCCTGAACCATTATCCTTAATAATAATTTTAAAATTATTATCAATTATCTCGTAATTAATATTTATTAGAGGTTTATTTTGATTATCTAAAGCCTCAACAGAGTTTTTAATCATATTAATTAATACTTGATTTAATCGATTATAGTCTCCTTCAACAAAAACTTCATCTTGAGAAATATTAGTTTTTAATTCAATATTTTTTTCTTTTAAAATTAACTCAAATTGATCAACTACATCTTCTAGTAACATGTTAATATCTAAAATTTCTTTTTGGATTTTTATTTTATTCATCGATAAAAAATCTTGTAGTAAAAGAAGAATTTTTTCAATTTCTTCTTTTACGATAGTTATATATTTATCATGACTTTTATTATTAATATCAAACATATCTAAATAACTTTTACAAACAGCTATTGGATTTTTTATTTCGTGAGTAATTTTAAATAATGAAGTCCTTATCTGTTTATCTTTTTCTAATTCTTTAATGTCCATATGTAATTTAATTATACCTTCACCCTTTTTGTACATATATAAAATTAAATAAATTATAATAATAAAACTGATATACATAATCAAATTACTGACTATACAGTATTTGTCCATGTAGAAAAAATAAGTTATTAAAGAAAATACTGTTTTAAAAATAAAATATAAAGGTAAAAATTTATTTGTTTTTAAAGTGAATAAATAAATTAGATAAAAACTAACATATTCTAAAATAAAAATTATAATATTAAAATCTAAAGTATAATATATACAAACAATAATTATTGAAATTATAATAGCTACAAATGATCTTTGTTTCATATAAGATATTATTAAAGGAACATTAAAAAGTAATAATAAACTTATATTATTTTCTATATCATTATACGAAATTAATAAATATAAACTTGATAACAATGCAAAATCTAAAATTGCCATACTTTGATCCTTATTAAGCTCTTTACTATACATACAGAAAAATAAATTAAAAATAAGTGGAAATACTAGAAGAATAACATCCATTAAAACTACATGTAATATATCCATAATAACTCACCTAAAATAATTATAATATATTCTTTTATCAAATTTTGTCGAAACTTGTCGAAATATAGAATATTTTGCTTAAAAAAATAAATAGATAAAAATATCTATTTATTTTATGCACAAGAATTAAATCCTTCATAATCAATGGTAAAATTGTAGGTAAAAGTATTAGTATTACCAGCGTAATCACGATATGAATAAGTCCATGCATAACGGCAAGGATTATGACCTTCTGTTCTTTTACATCCACTAACAACATTTCCATTTTTATCATACATTTTTGTGCCATAACTATATGAATAATAACCACTTCTAGCATCAGTAAAAGTTGGTTTTACATTCCTTATTTGGAAATCTCCTACTACTCTTTTCAAACATATCTTTGCCGTACAAGTTGATCCTGAACAACTTTTATTTTGCACTGACAAATTATAAACTTTACCAGTACTAGTTTCAGTTTGCGTAGATGTAATACCATTTAAATATGAACTACCTAAGGTTGCAGTTGGTGCTACCGTATCTCTTTTTACAGTCGTAGTACAAGTATTAGTATTTCCGGCATAATCTCTTACATAACCAGTATAAGTAGTACCACTTGTATCAACAGTTTGTGTTCTAGAAATTGTCGTATAATCACCAATTCCTTTTTGATATACTCCACTAGTAGAATCGTAAGTAGATGAAAAACTAACAGTTACATTAGAACGATACCAACTACTAGATCCTAATGTTCCAGATTTAGTTAAACTACAAGTAGGTTTAACTGTATCTATTTTATAATAAGAACTACATACAATACCACTAGATTTACCTGATACACTTGTCGCTTGTGCACATACCCTATTAGTAGAACTATTAGTTGATAAAGTTCTAGTAGTTGTAGTTGAAGTCGGTGTACAAGATGAAGTTGAAGTAGTTGTACAAGTTTTTAGGCTTGATAGTCCACTACTACCAGTAGTTGCTGAAGTTCTTACCCCGACACTACTTGTATACCATCCGTTTAAACCTGAAGTTCCACTAGTTCTAGCAAATGTTATTGTTGGCGTTGTTTTATCTAATTTATAAGTACTACTACATTGGGTTGAAGTTTTACCATTATTATCAGTTACTTGAATACAAACCCTATTATTACCATTAGTCGAAATAGTAAAACTTTTAGTAGTTCCTGTAAATGTTGAAGTTGGTGTACAACTAGATGTACTATTAGTCTGACAACTCTTCATACTACTTATTCCAGTTCCACTATTATCCGTTATTGTAGCATTTAAAGTTATATTAGAACTTACCCATGTGTTGGCACTAGTTGATGAACTATAAGTAATAGTTGGAGCTGGAGCATCAACGATTATATTTCTTGTAGCTTGTCTTACATTACCTGCTTTATCTTTAACTTGATATGTTACGGTATAAGTACCAGCTTTTGATGTACTTATGCTAGAAGGTGTTACCGTTAAAGTTCCATCAATTCCTGATGGAGAATCGCTATAAGTTACGCCACTAGTTAGATTTACAGTCTGATATCTAGATACAGTAAGAGTATCAACGCCACCAATAACTGGTAAAGTCTTATCTAATTTATATGTATCACTACATATTTTAGTTGTTTTATTATTATTATCCGTTACTTGAATACAAATTCGATTGCTTCCTTCGGTTGTTATGTAATTATCTTTGATATTTCCCGTAAATGTTCCTGTTGGAGTACATTCACCAGTCGTGTTAGTTGTACATGAAGCAGCCGATTTAATTCCGGTTCCACTATTATCAGTTACTGTAGCTCTTACATAAAAATCACTTTTTGCCCAACCATTACTATTTATTGAACTTGAATCAAGTAGAGCGAAAGTAATTGTTGGTGCATCCGCATCGACTATTATATTTCTTATAACTTCTCTTATATTACCTGCTTTATCTCTTACTTGATATTTAACTTGTTTAGTCCCTACTGTCGATGTATCAATTGTACTAGGCTCAATTAATAAACCTCCATCTAATCCCGATAAAGTATCATCATAAGTTACACCATTTTGTAAATCAATTGATTCATCTTTCATTATAACTAAGTCATTGACACCAGAGATAGTTGGTGGGGTCTTATCTAATTTTAAACTCTCACAAACTTTTTCACTAGTCCCTAATCCATTAATTGCAACAGCACAAACTACATTAGTTCCTTCATTCGATATTCCTACAGAGTAACTTGGCATTCTTTCTTCTATACTAGGAGTGCATTCACTATTTGATATACAATATTTAATTCGATCTCCAGTTCCGTTTAAATTTACTAACATATTAGCTTTTAACCAACCATTAGTAAGTAAATTTTTATCATAAGTTATCGTTAAAGTTGCTGGTTGTAATTCACATTCTTGATCATATTCAAAATCATATTGTTTAACACTATCATCCCAATAATACCAAACGCAACCTTGCATTTCTTCATCAGTCACTGGATTAATTATGCCAGTTTCCAAAAAGCCTTCCTGTTGCATTTTTGACACCATAATTGCCATTTTATCTTCAGCATTAGGTTGTCCCAAATCATTTTCGACGCTATAATTATAGGCTGCTTGTTCAATATTGTCGATAGTTATTTCCAATGATTTTTCTTTACTAGTTTTAATCGAATTATCGACAACAGGAAAAACTATCAAAGCAATTACTCCTAATATAATTATAACCGCTAGTAATTCAACTAATGTAAATGAATTCGTTCTTTTTTTTGATTTTTTATTTTCTTTTTTCATCTCATGAACACCATCCTACTATACCTAATTGTATCATACTAATCTAAAATTAACAACAAAAATCAAACAATTAAGTTTGATTTTAATATACTTGACAGGTATCACTACCACTATTACCATTGTACCAAGTCTCTACGCGAATTGGATCAGCACAAGTTCCAACAGCATTACAAACTCGATATTGATAGTTATAATATCCGCCACCATCACCTAAAACCGTACTACCCCAATTACGAGAGTATGTTTGTCCACCTTTACGATAGCAACCGCGATATTGATAGCTACATCCACCTGATCGCGTACAACTATATCCTACAGCTATAAATCCAGGTGACATTCCTTTTTTGAAATATTGTAGATAATGACTAGATCTATGGCTAAAATTACCACTTTGTAAAACACCATTATTAATTATTAAAGCATTACCATTAGCTACATCATAAAGTTTATTAATAGTATTGACAACTCCACGATCTACATATTTTTGATAATCGGCCCAAACAGTTGGCTTATCTTTATCAACATAAACATTAACTGAACAACTAGTCGAATTACCAGCATTATCATAAAGAGTTATAGAAGAAGTAGTAGTTGTACTAGTAAATGTTTTACTAGTTGAACTACAACCACTAGTTGAATCACTGCATCCAACAGTTATTGTTCGATTAGCTGCTGTCCATGTCGTACTAGCTCCTGATATCGTTCCACAACTTGGTTTAACTGTATCTATTTTATAGCTTGAACTACATTTGATATCACTCTTTTTACCTGATACACTAGTTACTTGCGCACATACTTTGTTACTTGAACTGTTAGTTGATAAAGTTCTAGTATAACTGGTAGAAGTTGTACTTGTCGTTGGTGTACAAGTTGATCCTGTTGTTGTACATGTTTTTAAACTAGATATTCCACTACTTCCAACTGTCGCCGTTGCTTTTACCCCTACACTACTTCGATACCAACTATTACTTCCCAAAGTACCACTTGTTCTTGTAAATGTTACTGATGGGGTTGTTTTGTCTAATTTGTATGTACCACTACATATCGTTGCTGTCTTGCCATTATTATCTGTTGCTTCTATACAAATTCGATTACTTCCATTAGTTGATATCGTAAAGTTTTTTGTGGTTCCTGTAAAAGTACTATTTGGAGTACAACTAGATGTACTATTAGTCTGACAACTACTCATACTACTTATTCCGGTTCCGCTATTATCCGTTATCGTTGCCGTAACTGTAAAATCGGCATCTGCCCAGCCACTTGGATTAACATCTGAACTATTTAATAGTTTATAACTTATCGTTGGTGCATTCGCATCTACTTTAACTGTTCTATATACTGTTGCTATATTCCCTGCTTTATCTTTGGCTTGATATGTTACAGTATGAGTTCCTGCTTTTGTTGTACTTATACTAGATGGACTTATCGATATCGTTCCATCTGGTCCTGATAAGGCATCTGTAAAACTTACGCCACTACTTAGATTTACTGAATTTCCTTTCATTACAGTTAAACTTGTTGCCCCACTTATTACTGGATTAGTTTTATCTAGCTTATATGTATCACTACATATCTTTGTTGTTTTATTGTTATTATCAGTTACCTGAATACAAATTCGATTACTTCCTTCAGTTGTTATATAATTATCTTTAATATTTCCCGTAAATGTTCCTACTGGCGTACATTCACTAGTTGAATTAGTTGTACATGAAGCTGCTGTTTTAATTCCTGTTCCACTATTATCTATTATTGTTGCTCTTACATAAAAATTACTATTTAACCAACCATTACTATTAACAGTTCCATTTGTTAAAGCAAAAGTTATCGTTGGTGCTTCAGCATCGACAATTATATTTCTTACTACTTCTCTAATATTACCTGCTTTATCTTTAACCCGATATTTTACTTGTTTAGTTCCTACTGTCGATGTATCAACTATATTAGGTTCGATTACTAAACTACCATCGATTCCTGATAAAGCATCTTCATAAGTTATTCCCGTTTTTAAATCAACTGGATCATTTCGCATAACCATTATATCGGCAATACCAGACATAATTGGTAAAGTTTTATCCATTTTAATACTTTCACATACTTTTTCAGTTGTTCCTAAATCATTAGTTGCTACTGCACATATATAATTTGTTCCTTCTTTACTTACTCCAACCGAATAAGTTGGTAGTTTTTCCTCGATATTAGGTTCACATTCATTATTATCAATACAATACTTAATACTATCCCCATTACTTACTATATTAACTAACATATTAGCTTTCGCCCAACCATTAGTTATTAATCCCTCATCATAAGTAATAGCAACCGTAGCCTCCTCTAAAGTACATTCTTGATCGTATTCAAAAATATATTGACTACTGTCCCAATAATACCAAACACATCCTTCCATTTCTTCATCGGTTACCGGATTTATAATTTCTTTTTCTAAAAATCCAGTGTCTTGAAGTCGATCAAGCATTATAGCTTTTTTTTCGTCGATGCTAGGTTTATCAAAAACATTTTGAACACTATAATTATAAGCAGATAATTCAATATTATCAATTGTTTGATCTAATGAATCCTCTTTACTTTTTTTAATCGAATTATCAATTATTGGAAATGCTATTAAAGCTATTACTCCTAAAATAATAATAACAGCCATCAATTCAACCAAAGTAAAACCTTTCTTCATATCATCACACCTTTATCCTAGATAAATTATAGCATATTAAATAGTTATTTTCAATCGATTGTTTTGACAAAAAAAGAAAATTTAAAAAACTTAAATTTCCTTTTTATTTGATTACTTAAATGTACCATTTGAACCATCATAGGTAAATGTTTTTATAGCACTACAATTTCCAGCATTATCACAAGCTCTCATAGCATACTGAATACTATAATCGCTAGCAAAACTTGTATGTAATTCCTCACTATAAGGTTCAGATAGATTTCCTCGAGTAATAGTCTTATTATCCGGTGATTTTAGACTGCCATTATTAATATAATATTGCAATCTTTCTTTGGCAGAATATCCGCTTACGCAATAGTTAATTGCATTAGTTTGACTGGCTACTTTAGGAACAGCACAATGCGATCTAGTAACTGTTAAATTATCAGCCAACTTATCATTAACTACATATTTAACACAAACTTTCCGACCTTGGCTAACATCAGGGGTACATTTACCACCTGATGTTATTACAGGAGCAGTTTTATCTATTTTATAATTTGAACTGCAAATGACATCACTTTTTTTACCTGATACACTAGTTACTTGCGCACATACTTTATTAGTCACACTTTCACTTGATAAAGTTCTAGTGTAACTGGTAGAAGTTGTACTTGTCGTTGGTGTACAAGTCGATGCTGTTGTCGAACATGTTTTTAAACTTAATACACCACTAATACCACTAGAAGCTGTGGTCTTAACGACTACATTAGTTCTATACCAATTGTTAGTTCCAGGGGATCCGCTAGTTACTGCAAATGTTGCTGATGGAGTTACTTTATCTAGCTTATATGTATCACTACATATCGTTGCACTCTTGCCATTATTATCTGTTGCTTTTATACAAATTCGATTACTTCCATTACTTGATATTGTAAAGTTTTTAGTAGTTCCGGTAAAAGTACTATCTGGAGTACAACTTGATGTACTATTAGTCTGACAACTACTCATACTACTTATTCCGGTTCCGCTATTATCCGTTATCGTTGCCGTAACTGTAAAATCGGCATCTGCCCAGCCACTTGGATTAACATCTGAACTATTTAATAGTTTATAACTTATCGTTGGTGCATTCGCATCTACTTTAACTGTTCTATATACTGTTGCTATATTCCCTGCTTTATCTTTGGCTTGATATGTTACAGTATGAGTTCCTGCTTTTGTTGTACTTATACTAGATGGACTTATCGATATCGTTCCATCTGGTCCTGATAAGGCATCTGTAAAACTTACGCCACTACTTAGATTTACTGAATTTCCTTTCATTACTGTTAACATGGCTGTTCCACTTATTACTGGATTTGTTTTATCTAGTTTATATGTATCGCTACATATTTTAGTTGTCTTATTGTTATTATCAGTTACTTGAATACAAATTCGATTACTTCCTTCGGTTGTTATATAATTATCTTTAATATTTCCCGTAAATGTTCCTACTGGCGTACATTCACTAGTTGAATTAGTAGTACATGAAGAAGCTGACTTAATTCCAGTTCCACTATTATCCGTTATTGTAGCTCTTACATAAAAATTACTTTTTGCCCAACCGTTACTATTGATAGAACTTGCATCAGTT
Source organism: uncultured Bacilli bacterium (assembly GCA_944371305.1). Taxonomy (GTDB): domain Bacteria; phylum Bacillota_I; class Bacilli_A; order RF39; family UBA660; genus Faecisoma. The sequence goes on from CALVXM010000001.1 coordinate 27,618, forward strand.
GGAGCAAAAGTTATTGTTGGTGCTTCAGCATCGACAATTATATTTCTTACTACTTCTCTAATATTACCAGCTTTATCTTTAACCCGATATTTTACTTGTTTAGTTCCTACTGACGATGTATCAACTGTACTAGGTTCAATTACTAAACTACCGTCGATTCCTGATAAAGTATCTTCATAAGTAACTCCTTTTTCCAAATCAACTGGATCATTTCGCATTACTATTAAATCAGTAACTCCAGATATAGTTGGTGGATTTTTATCTAGCTGAATACTTTCACATACTTTTTCAGTTGTTCCTAAAGCATTAGTTGCTACTGCACATATATAATTTGTTCCTTCTTTACTTACTCCAACCGAATAAGTTGGTAATTTTTCCTCGATATTAGGTTCACATTCGCTATTATCGATACAATATTTAATGCTATCCCCATTACTTACTATATTAACTAACATATTAGCTTTTGCCCAACCATTAGTTATTAAACTCTCATCGTAAGTAATAGTAATTGTAGCTTCCTCTAAAACACATTCTTGATCGTATTCAAAATAATATTGATTATTATCCCAATAATACCAAACACAACCTTCCATTTCTTCATCGGTTACCGGATTTATAATTTCTTTTTCTAAAAATCCAGTACTTTGAATACGATTAAGCATTATTGCTTTTTGATTATTGATATCTGGTTTTTCTAACTCATATTCCACACTGTAATTATAAGCAGCCTCTTCAATATTTTCAATCGTTTGTTCTAGTGATTTTTCTCTACTATTTTTAATTGAATTATCAATTATTGGAAAAGTTATTAAAGCTATTACTCCTAAAATAATAATAACAGCCATTAATTCAACCAAAGTAAAAGCTTTTATCTTTTTCTTTTTCATAAACTCACCTATCTTCACTATAAATAAATTATATCACAATCACCAAAATTTGACAACAAAAAAAGTTTAACTATTTACTTTTAAAGCATCGATAAACTTTTCAATTTTTTGAGCTTTCTCCCCTAAAATTATTTTCAATTGATTATCAATTTCTACAATTCCTTGAGCGCCTATTTTTTGGATTCCTTCTTTATTAACTAATTTAGTGTTCTTAAGTTCAACTATAAAGCGCGATTTGTTAGTTTCATAACTAACAATGTTATCTTTACCTCCTAGATATTCAACTAATTTATTAGCCTCCAATTTAAAATCTTTCTGTTTTGATTTTACGATAGCCACTGCAATAATTATTAAAATAATTACAATTATCAAATATTGCCAAATATTTCCCATTTTTATCACCTATTACCAATTATACTATAATTTATCAAATTTGCAAACAATTAATTGTATAATTTTAGGTTTTAGTGTAAGATAATAATAGACATAATTTAGAAAGGAGATTAATTGTGAAAAAAATATCAAAATATAAAGTTGATGTTTGGTTACTATTGATTTTGTTAGTTTTTGTCATTATAAGCTTAGTTACTATAAGTAGTGCTCAAGATTTGATTTCAAATAACTCTTTAGTTATTAAACAATTATTATGGTATATAGCTGGTTTTATAATCGCCTACTTTATTATGTTTATTGGCAATGATTTTATTTATCGAAATGCTTGGTTTTTATATATAATAGGAATAATTTCATTACTAGGATTATTATTATTCGCTGAACCTATTAATAATGCTAAATGTTGGTATAGTATTCCCGGTATTGGAACAATCCAACCAAGTGAATTTATGAAAATAATTCTCATTATCACTTTAGGTACAATGATACATAAATTTAATGAAGAATTTTCTAATCCATCGGTTATGGAAGAATTCAAATTTTTAATTAAAGTAGCTATTGTCGTTTTAATACCAAGTATTTTAACTTTTTTACAACCGGATACTGGAGTTGTACTCATATACCTACTTATCACAATTATCATGCTTTTTGTATCAGGCATTCGTTATCGGTGGTTTATTCTCTTATTTTCTATTATTTTTATTTTAGTTGCTTTCGTCATAGCAGTATATTTTATCAATACCGATTTATTTATCAATATCTTTGGAACTGATTTTTTCTTAAGAATTGATCGATTGCTAGATTGGTCTAATAGTAGTGGTTATCAATTAGAAAATGGCATAATTAGTATCGGGTCAGGTGGATTTTTAGGAATGGGTATCGGTAATACACCAATATATTTTCCAGAACCTCAAACTGATTTTATCTTTGCTGTTTATGCTAATAACTTTGGCTTCATTGGTACCATAATTTTATTAGGATTAATTGCCTTTTTCGATATAAAATTAATTTTACTCGCTATTAAAAACACCAATTTAACTAATAAATTTATTATTGCTGGAATTGTTGGCATGTTAATTTATCAACAACTACAAAATATTGGAATGACTTTTGGGTTAATGCCAATAACAGGAATTACTTTACCATTTATAAGTTACGGCGGATCTTCATTATTAAGTTATATGATTATGATTGGGATTATTTTTAATATTTCTAATGAAACTATTAGATATACTAATTGACAGTTATAATAAATTGTGGTATATTAGTTTTCCTGTACGAGGAGAGATATTTTATGAATGAAAGAAAAAAAGTCTATGTAGTATGTTGTAAAGATGAGTATAAATTAGTAGCCGAACATTTAGGCGAAATAATCGATCCAACAAAAGAAGATGTTATTCTACCTTTTTCTTTTTTTCAGTATGAACAAATTGATACGATAATTAATCTAGTTACTCTTAAAATAATAGAAAAAATGGAAAATAAACATCAAGAATTTGCAAAAATATTAGCTAAAGAAGAATGGTATAATCGTAAGTACCAACACTTTTTATCTAAAATTGAGGATGTCGATCAAATAATCATATTAGATAATAATTCTTTTACTTGTGATGAACAAGATATCGAAGAAAAAAATCGAGAAATGGATTATAGTTTAAAAAGTGATAAACATATTAAAAGAATCGATGCGGGATTATTTAAAAAAAAGGAAGGTAAAATGCTTAAAAAATCAATTAATTGAATTTCGATTAATTGATTTTTTTTACAATAAAACAACTGATTATTCTTCAGTTGTTTTAACTACTTCTTTACCCTTATAAGTTCCACATTTTGGACATACCCTATGTGGTTTTACTGCTTCTCCACATTTTGGACATTTTACAGTTGTATTAGCTTCAATTACATAATGTGTTCTTCTTTTACGTCCACGCGTTTTACTAACTTTTCTAAATGGTACTGCCATTTAATAACACCTCTTTCCTTATAATAATTCTTTTAGTTTTTCTAACTCAGGATTAATTCTATCTTCCTTATCAGTTATAAATTGCCAACCATCACCTTTTAATTTAACATCGGATACATCATCATTTACAACTCTAAGGGGAATTTCCATTAATATATTTTCCCATATTATTGGAAAAATATCAATACTATTTGTATCATTTTTGATATTTTCTTCCAACAATTCATCAAAATCATCATCGATTTCAATTAAAAAAGGATAATTCGTTGGTTTTAAAGTAATTGAACAAGGTAAAACCATAGTTCCTTTAATACTAGCTTTTAAATGATATTGATCAAATCCATTAGTTATAGTACCTTTAATTTGAACATTATCTAATTTAATAATAGAAGTATCTTTTAATTGTTCTTTAGAAAAAGAATATTCAAAGCTAAAAGACGCCTCTTTTTCTATTCCACTTTTTAATTTTGTAATATCGACATTCATCCCCATCACCACAACAATTATACATAAAAAAATTTTAAAAGTAAAGAAAATTTGATATAATCTATTTAGGTGATTTTATGGTCGGTATTATTTGTGAATATAATCCATTACATAATGGGCATCTTCATCATCTAAAAGAAATTAAAAAAAGATTTCCCGATGAAGTAATAACTTTAGTATTAGCTGGTAATTTTTTAAACCGTGGTGAGGTTAGTGTTTTAGAAAAATATGATAAGACTAATCTAGCTTTAGATTACGTTGATTTAGTAGTTGAACTACCAACAGTCTTAGCCACCCAAGCTGCCGATATGTACGCTTATGGTGCGATTAGTATTTTAGATAATTTAAAATGTAATTATCTTGTTTTTGGAAGTGAGTCAAATGATATTGAAAAACTAACAAAAATTACTCATACTATTTTAAAAAACGAAATGAAAATCAAAAAATTTATGAAACAAGGTTATAGTTATCCAGCTAGTATTGGTCTTGCTTTAAAGAAAAATTCGAATATAGAAATAAATTCACCTAATGATTTATTGGGCATCAGTTATTTAAAAGCCATTATTAAGTTAAATAGTAAAATTAAACCGATTACGATAAAAAGAACTACTGACTACCATAATTCTTTAACAGAAGGCAAAATAAGTAGTGCAACTAGTATTAGAAAATTAATAAGTAATCAGCAAAATATTCAAAATTATGTTCCTCATAAAACATTAAATTATATTAAAAATATTGATCTTAATGACTTTTTTTTAATTATTAAATATAAAATTCTAACCGAAGATTTAACTATATATCAAGATATCGATTTTAATTTAAACAATGCTTTAAAAAAAAATATTACAAAATCAACTAATATTGATCAATTGATTGCTAACGTTAAAAGCAAAAATTACACTTATAATAAAATAAAAAGAAGCTTAGTTCATATTTTATGTTGTATTAAAAAAAATAATTACAAACTAGAATATATTCACATTTTAGGATTCAATCAAAAAGGAAAAAAATATTTAAATAAAATTAAAAAAGAAGTAAAACTTCCTTTAATTACTAACTATAATGATTTACTAAAGCAACAAATTTTAATCGATAAAATATATGCTCTAATTACTAATGATATTAAACCAATTAAGCCAATTATCAAAGACTAATTATGGCTTTTTTCTTTTAAATAATTATATACTTCCAAAACCGTTTTATCAAAATTGTTAAAATCAACATTAAACCAAGTGACATTCATCTGATTATTAAACCAAGTATATTGTCTTTTAGCATATTTTCGACTATTTCTTTTCATAATTTCCAAACATTCTTCTAAAGACTGTTTCCCCTCAAAATAAGGAAATAATTCTTTATAACCAATTGGTGTCATAACAGCCTTAGTTCTAATATTAGATTCAAAAATTTTTTTAGCTTCATCTAATAATCCTTCTTTAACCATTTCATTAACACGATTATTAATTTTTTCATATAAAAGATTTCGATCAGTCGTTAAACCGATAAAAAAAGTATCGTACAACAATTTGTCAGTCTTTTTTTTCTCACTTATTTTTTTATGATTATTTAAACAATAATTTAAAGCTCTTACTAACCTTTGTCGATTATTAATATGAATATCGACATCTTTATCAATTTCCTTTAATTTCTTGTAGATTTCTTCATTACTTAATTCTACAAATTGATTATCATCTTTTTCTTTTTCGAATTGATAATCATATAAAGCAGCTTTGATATAAAGTCCCGTTCCCCCTACCATAATTGGTGTCTTACCTCTTTTTAAAATATCATCAATCACTTTTCTACAATCCTTTTGATAATCATAAACTGTATAATCTTCATCAATATTTTTAATATCAAATAAATAATGAGGAATATTTTCTTTTTCTTCTTCTTTTATTTTAGCAGTCGCAATATCTAAATTTTTGTATATTTGTGTACTATCAACATTAATTATCTCACCATTTAGTTTTTTAGCCAATTCAATACTCATCCTTGTTTTTCCTACACCAGTAGGTCCTAATATAACTATGACCATAACTCACCTCTTCAATTATTATATTTAAAATAATCTTTTTAGTCAATTAATATTTGCTTATATATAAACATATAATTAGGTGGTGATTAATTTGAAAATATGTGTATATGCAATTTGTAAAAATGAGGAAAAATTTGTCGATCGTTTTTGTGAGTCAGTAAAAGATGCCGACGGAGTTTACGTACTTGATACAGGATCTAGTGATGATACTATCGCTCGTCTAGAAAGTCATGGTGTCAATGTTACTCAAAAAATAATTGATCCTTGGCGTTTTGATGTGGCTAGGAACCTATCATTAGAATTAGTACCTGAAGACTACGACGTTTGTGTTTGTCTAGATTTAGATGAAGTATTAGAAAAGGGATGGAAAGACATCATTTTAAATAACTGGCAAAATGATACAACTAGACTAAGATATAACTACATTTGGCGTTATGATGAATATGGCAATCCGAGCGTCAATTTTTTAGCCGATAAAATTCATGCTAGAAAAAATTATAAATGGGTTAATCCTGTTCATGAAATTTTAAGCTATAACGGTGAGGAAAAATTTATAACTTGCGAAAACTTAACGATTAGTCATTATCCAGATAACAATAAATCACGGTCTTCTTATCTTCCTTTGTTAGAATTAGCTGTTAAAGAAGATCCTACTAATGATCGTAATACCCATTATTTAGGTCGCGAATATATGTACTATCAAAAATGGAACGAAGCAATCGATATGTTAATAAGACATTTAAATTTGCCAAATGCAACATGGAAAGATGAAAGATGTGCTTCTATGAGATTTATAGCAAGATGTTATAAAAATTTAAATCGATTTGAAGAAGCTAAAATGTGGCTTAGTAAAGCCATTTTAGAAGCACCCTATTTAAGAGATCCTTATGTTGAAACAGCTTTATTATATTATCAATTAAGAGATTGGAATAATGTTATAAAATATTGTAATGATGCTTTAAAAATAGAAAGTCACGCCAAAAGTTATATCAATGAAACATTCAGTTGGGATTATACAATCTATGATTTATTATCGATTAGTTATTATAATATCGGCAATTATAATAAATCAAAAGAATACGTCGATAAAGCTATCATAATGGCCCCAAATGATGAAAGATTAAAAAATAATAAAATAATTATTGAAAAAAAACTAGTTAATGATGTAAAACCTAACTAGTCTTTTTTTATAAACATACTATCTCCAAAACTAAAAAAACGATAGTTGTTTTTTATAGCTTCATTATAAGCCTTCATAATATACTCTTTACAACTAAAGGCACTTACCAACATAATTAAAGTTGATTTAGGTAAGTGAAAATTAGTTATTAAACAATCAATTGCTTTAAATTGATAACCAGGATAAATAAAGATATCAGTCCATCCTGAACATTCTTTAAATGTACCATACAAATTCATAATTGTTTCTAAAGTTCTAGTAGTCGTTGTTCCAACCGCTATAATTCTTTTTTGATGATGATTCAAAATATCAGCAGTTTCTTTACTCATCATATAAAATTCACTATGCATCTTATGTTTAGTTACATCTTCGACATTAACTGGTCTAAATGTACCTAGTCCAACATGTAAAGTAATAGGAACAATAATTACTCCTTTTTCTTTTAATTTATACAATAAATCATTAGTAAAATGTAATCCAGCCGTTGGAGCCGCCGCACTACCTTCATTTTTGGCGTAAATAGTCTGATATCTATTCTGATCTTTTAATTTTTCATGAATATAAGGTGGAAGTGGCATCGTTCCTAATTCATCTAATATTTCAAATAAAATACCATCATAAATAAACTTTAAAACCCTTATTCCCTCATCACCTAATTTTATACACTCAGCTTTTAACTTCTCACTAAATTTAATAACTGTTCCAATTTTTACTCTTTTAGCCGGTTTAACTAAACATTCCCAGTTATCATTGCCAATATCCTTCAACATTAATATTTCAATTACAGCGTTAGTTTCTTCTTTAACGCCATATAATCTAGCAGGAATAACCTTGGTATCATTAATTACTAAAATATCGTCTTTATTTAAATAATCCAAAATATCGGTAAACTGGTGATGACTGATATCGCCAGTTTCTTTATCTAAAACCAATAATTTAGAAGCATCTCTTTTTTCTAAAGGAGTTTGTGCGATTAAACGTTCTGGTAGTTCAAAATCAAAATCATCTGTTTTCATTATAATCACTCTATTCTATTTCTAATTTATTTTGATGATCTATTTTTAAATGTTCATAAGCTTTTTCCGTTACAATTCGACCTCGACTAGTTCGTTTTAAAAAACCATTTTGTAATAAATAAGGTTCATATACATCTTCAATAGTCGTCTGTTCTTCACCAATACTTGATGCAATTGCATCAATACCAACTGGTCCACCATTAAATTTTTCAATTATTGCCTTAAGTAAATTATAATCAGTTTCATCTAAACCTAACTCATCTACTTTAAGTTTTCCTAAAGCCATAATTGTTATCTTCTTATCAATAACACCATCACCCAACACCAAAGCATAATCTCTTACTCTTTTAAATAGACGATTAGCAATTCTTGGAGTCCCACGACTACGCTTAGCTAGTTCAATTGCAGCATCATCTTCGATCGGTGTATTTAATACTCGACTAGTTCTTTTAATTATACTAGACAATTCTTCAATCGTATAATAATTTAACTTTGATATAATTCCAAATCGATCTCTTAAAGGACTAGTTAAATCACCAGTTCTAGTCGTTGCTCCTACTAAAGTAAAAGGCGGTAAATCAATCCTAATATTACGACTATTAGAATCTGCTCCGACAATGATATCTAAAGTAAAATCTTCCATAGCAGAATATAAAACTTCCTCAATATATCTTGGAATTCGATGGATTTCATCGATAAACAAAACATCACCCGGTTCCAAAGTTGATAAGATAGCCGCTAAATCCCCAGTTTTTTCGATAGCAGGTCCACTAGCTGTCTTAATATTAGTTCCCAACTCATTAGCGATGATATAAGCCAAAGTAGTTTTACCTAATCCTGGAGGACCATATAATAACACATGATCTAACGGTTCTTCCCTCATTTTAGCAGCTTTGATAAAAACAATTAAATTTTCTTTTATTTCACTTTGGCCGATATATTCATCAATACTATCTGGTCTAATTGTTTTTTCAAAAGTATCTTCTTTTAATTCATGATTAGTTACAATTCTCTCGTCCATAATATTACTCCTTTATATATTTTAAAATGTCTATCCAATTATCGAATGATTTAAGACTATCATATTTATTATTAAATAAAATTACATCAATATTTAATTTTTTTACTTCTAAACAATTATTGATATTATCATCGATAAATAAATCAATATTTAATTCTTTACATTTATAAGCTTTACCTTGCTCAAAACAATCAAAATAAATTTCTTTTATCGGTAAATTATTTTTATTAATAAATTCTAAAGTTAATTTTTTTAAATTGTTAGAATAGTAATTACTTCTAGCTGTTATAATATATAATTCATGATTCTCACTTAAATTATCTAACACTTCCTTGACATGAGGAATTAATTCTATTTCTTTGGTAATATCATCAATATACTTATTATAAAATTTTTTCTTATCCTCAAAATTTTGAAATTGTTTCACGCCATATTTATTTAAATATTCTAATACTTTTTCGCTAGTAGATGCAATTGTATCATCGAAATCAATACCTATTTTCATAACTTTATTTTAAGAATAGTTTTAATGCTTCTTTAATTTGATCTTCGATTGATAAATTAGTATCTACTTGACGAACAACTTTTAATATATCTGACGTTTTATATCCCAAACCTTTTAAAACTTCAATTAACTCATCATTAGTTTTAGTTTCAACTATACCATTTGTATTTAATTTACCTTTTAAGTCTAAAATTATCTGACGAGCTACTTTATCGCCAATTTTAGGAAATTTTTTTAAATATAAAATATTTTCTCTTTCAATAGCATCAATTATACCACTAATGGAACCAGTTGCAATAATTGGCAAAGCCATTTTACATCCTAATCCTTTAACTTCAATCAATTTAAGAAATAGATCTTTCTCTTCCTTTGTTTTAAAGCCATAAAGCGATAATTCGTCTTCCTTAACATTTTGATAAATATATATTATATAATCTGAATCTATATCAAAAGAATATGGATTAGGAGTATAAATCAAATACCCAATCCCGTTATTGTCTAAAACAATATAATTGCTTTCTATCATCTTAACTGTACCTTTTATATATGCATACATAATACCACCTGATATTATTATACCAAACATAGTTTTGAAAGTCTATTAAAAAAGCAATCATTTGATTGCCTACTTTTTATAATCATCCCATTCAACAATACCACAGAATGGATTTTCCGAATTATAACCATCTTGATTTCCTAAAAAGATATCCATTAAAAATGCTAATACAAATGGTATTATAAACAATAATACTGCTGCTATTAATCTTGTTGAAAACTTCTTAAACGCTTCTTTAGAACCCTTATCAGCGTCACCACTTACGATACTTTTAATAAAATCTAATGTCCCCAATCCTAAAGCAAGAAGCGGTCCAGCTATTTTTACAATATCTAAAATTTGTTTTAAAATATCAATAAAATCGTTTGATAAAAGATTACAACTTCCTTTCAGATCACCGGTAAGTCCAATAGTAGCTGCTTCAGTTAACATATCACCAAACGATATACATTCATACATTCTTTTATCAAAACCATCTTTTTCTCTATTGCTTGCAGCAGTAGCATAAAAACTATTACAATATTCAACAACATCTTTGATTTTTTGCTCAGTTAAATATTCAATTTCATCATCTTTAATATTACTTAAATCACCATAGTAATTAAACCAACTAAAAGGAGTATCTACACCATCTAATTGAATAGACAATTTACCATTAATATTTACCCCTTTATAAGTAGCTAATCTATGAAAATATGGTTCTAACGACCTAACTAATAATCTGAATTTGGTACCATCCAATTTAACAATTTGTTCGACATCATAATCTCCCACTGTAGCTCCTCCAGCAGCGGTAGAATCAACAGTATAACCATTAGGACAAACTAGTTTCCCTTCATCATCTGTCATAACACCAGAACTCATATTTTTGAAATCAACTAAAGTAAAGACCGTACTAGCAATTGTTTCACTAAATTTAAATTCATCTTCAACATTTGTCCAATTATAGTTTTCTTTAAAAATTGATTTACTAGCTAAATTATCATTATTAATCTCTTCATCTTGTTTATTTATTGCATAATAGATATTTCCATCATCTTTCTTCCAATAATAAATCATAAAATAAGCATTATTAACATCCATACTATCTCTTACTGTATAAAAGGTACTACACCAATTTTCTCTATATTGAGGAGTACAGTATTCAAGACATTTAAATTTAGCCGCTGTTCCATCTGCTAATTCATCACAACCGCAATCATATTTATCATTGTTATTTTTATTTTTTTCATTAAATATTGTAATAAAACTAGTTCCTTCATCCTGATATTCAGTCGAAAAATCAAATGTCGTTATAGCTCCATCACCTAATTTATAGTAAAGAGTTGGATAAGGACATGTTGCATCACTATCACTTTGCTGTATATTTTGGTCATTAAATTCAAATGATAATCTAATAGATTGATCACCATATAAATCTATTTCGTAAACACCATCCTTCATTCTATCACGATATTCGACTTCAACATCACCTTTTAAACCACTAAAACTAAAACCATAATCATCTATACTATTAAAATAGAAGTTCAAAGTCGGATCAGCATTTTCTTCAAATAAACTTTGCATTGAAAGATATAAATTGTTACTATTATTATCAGCTTCATAAGTATCATTTATGTACCAACTACATTTCGTTCCTTCAGGTGGAAGCTGAATTTCTGCACAACCACTAATCAAAAAAATCAAGAAAAACAATACTATATATTTTACTTTATTCATAAAAACAACTCCGTTTCTAAAATGATATCATTACACTACCTATATCACTATAACCATTATATCAGACACAACTTTTAAAGTCTATAAAAGAAATAATCATATAATTATTTCTTTTTCCAAAATATTCTAATTAAATAAAAATCTAAAATAATATAAACCACTAACAATAACCACAACAAAACAGTTGTAAAAATACCAGATGAATAAATTTCAATAATATTACTTACGCTATTCGGAAAATAAGTGTTGATAAAATCACTCAAAACAGGTATTTTTAAATTATTAGCAATAAAATCCAATATTCTTAAAAATATATCAATTATTCCAATATAATAAATTAAACTACTAAATTTTTTAAATATCATGACCGCTAAAGCGCCAAGCACTAAAACAATTACAACTACATCCATTTTATCCTCTCAATTCTATATTAACTACATAACTAGGTAACTCAATTTTTATTTTAGTAATTGGTTCGTTATATGTTGTTATTTCTATGTTTTCTTCACTTTCAACTTCATTATTATTAAATATTAGTTCATAATCGCTATATTTAACTAAATAAGTTTTACTATTTTCTAAATGATTAGTCGTCTTTAATACTCCCTTTTTTAATAAGTTATAAATATTAACCGGAGTATAAACGCCAATTTTATAATCAGATAATTCAAATGGTTTTTCTTCTAAAAGATATTCTTTATCGTTATAAGTTATCAAATTAGTTAAAGAGTCATAAGTAAATGTTTCTTCAAAAACAAATTCTAATTTATAATCTTTAATATCTTTAATTACTTCAATTCCTTGTTCCTCTTTCTCTTGTTCAGTAATCTCATCAGGTTCTTCTGGTATTTGCGTTTCATGAGTACCGTTAGAAATCAATATAAACACAAACATAAAAAATATGGCATAAATAATTAATATAGCTATTGCTCTAGTTCGTTTATTTGCCCACATTTTTTTAATAAATTGAATAGTTTCTTTCATTCTAATACTTTTCCTACAATATCTTTATCTCTTAATCCATTAATAAAATCAATAGCACTCATCTTATTTCTTCCTTCAGGTTGAACAGTTTTTAAAACAATTTCACCATTACTTACTTTAACCCCAATTCCATCTTTATAAATAGCCGTAATTTGACCATTAAAACCCATCGGATAATTTTCAGTTATGTAAGATTCCCACACCTTAAGAATTTTACCAGCAAATATACAATAACTTCCTGGATAAGAATTTAATCCTCTTATTTGGTTATAAATTTGTCTTTTAGTTAAATCAAAATTAATTTTTTCATCACTTTTTTTAAGAGTAAAAGCGTATGTTGCTAACGATGAATCTTGCTTAGTACGACTATTAGTACCATTTATAATACTAGGCAAAGTTTTTAAAAGCAAATCTCTTCCCAAAATAGTTAATTTATCATGCAAACTACTAGCAGTATCAGTATCAGTTATTTCAATTTCCTCCTGGCTAATAATATCGCCTTCATCCATTCCCATATTCATGTACATAATAGTTATCCCAGTTTTTTTGTGACCTTCAATAATAGCTTTATGAATTGGAGCGCCACCTCTTAATTTAGGTAATAATGAAGCGTGAACATTGATACAACCTAACCTAGGGCATTCTAATAACTGTCTTGGCAATATTTGTCCATAAGCACAAGTAATAATTAAATCTGGTTTCAAGTTAATAATTTCTTGATAATCTTCCTTAATTTTTTCTGGTTGTAAAACCAATATGGCATGTTCATTAGCAACTTGTTTAATTGGCGAAGATGTTATTTGACCATGATTTCCTGGTCTATCTGGTTGAGTGACTACTGCTCTTACCTTATAATGCTCTAACAACCCTTCTAAAACTGGAACCGCAAAAACTGGCGTTCCCATAAAAACAATTTGCAAATCTTTCTCAATTGTTATATTTGAATAATCCATGATATCACCTACAATAATTTTATCACGAAAAAAAGAAGAAGTAAATTATATTATTACATCTTCTTCTTTTTTATCTTCAAATTTTATTGGATTTTTTATCTCTAAATCAGTTTTAATAACTTTACGATTTTCTTCTATTACATCATATATTGGTTTTAATTTAAATTTTAATATTAAAGCTATAATATTACTAGGAAATCTCCTTACCTTTTTATTGTACTTTAAAGTTGCTTCATTATAATATTTTTTAGAGGTTATTATTTCTTCTTCAACTAAATTAAACTGTTTAATAGCATTTAAAAATACTGGATTTTGCTTCAAAATAATATTAGCATCTGCTACCTCCCATAATCTATCGATTAAATTATTTAATTCAACATTCATCTCTATACGTTCTTTAGAAGAAAGCATATTATAATCGTCTTTAATCAAAAATGTCATTCTTTGTAATGTATCTTTTTCCAAGTTATACCGACTAAATATATTTACTAAAGTAGGAATTAAATTAATTCTTTTCTTAAAAAAATTGTCAAGATTTAAAAATTCACGGTTGGACTTTTTATCTAAAAAATTTAGACTATTATATGTTATATAAATATAACTTATAATTAAAATTATAACAATTAAAATAAATATCCACATTTAAATCACCACTATTATTATAACACATTTTCTTATATTTTATTTGGATTAAAGTCAATTCCCACAATTACTTTACTATTTGAATATTTATCATTTATAAATTGTAAGTAAGGATATATTTTTTTAGTATCTTTGTATTTAATAATTATATGAAAATGATAAACATTATTTATTTTAGGGATAATAGCTGGGCTAGGTCCTAAAATAATTTCTTCGTCTAAATTTTGTCTTAAATAAGTTATAATCTTATTACTTTCATTTTCACATTTACTAATATCACTACCACTTATTTTAATTAAACATAAATTGTAAAAAGGAGGATATTTTAAAATTTTTCTCAAATGCATTTCTTCATTATAAAAGCCGATATAATCATGATTTTTAGCCAAAACTAAACTATAATGATCGGGATTAAAAGCTTGAATAATAACTTCACCTTTTAACATTCCCCTTCCAGCTCTACCCGATACTTGATTTAATAATTGAAAAGTCCGCTCAGCACTTCTAAAATCTGGAATATTTAAAGAAGCATCACCATTGATAACACCTACTAAAGTAACATTAGGAAAATCTAATCCTTTTGCAATCATTTGAGTTCCAATTAAAATATTGTATTTTAAATTTTCAAAATCAGTTATTATTTTTTTATGAGCTTGTTTAGTTCTAGTAGTATCAACGTCCATTCTAAGTACTTTAGCCATAGGAAATTCTTTGATAACCTCTTCCTCTAACTTTTCAGTACCCATTCCTCTTTCATTAATATTTTTACTCTTACAAACAGGACAATTATATAATTTATTAGTTTCATAATTACAATAATGACAAACCATTTTTTTATTTTTTAAATGATAAGTTAAAGGAATATCACAATTAGGACATTTATGTGTAAAGCCACAATCGTTACAAGTAGAAATAGTAGTATAACCTCTTCGATTCAAGAGTAAAATAATTTGTTCATTATTGTTCAATTTTTCGTTTATTTTTTCTTTTAAAATCTTAGCAAAAATAAAATTTCCATTTTTGATTTCTTTTTTCATATCAACCAAAGTAACATTAGGTAAATTTTGATTCACTCTTCGTTTCATTTCTAATAATTCATATACTCCTGCTTTAGCTCTTGTATAACTTTCAACCGATGGTGTTGCGCTCCCCAAAACAATCGGACATTGATGCCATTTAGCACGATATAATCCAATATCAATCGCATTATACCGTGGATTATTTTCCTGTTTGTAAGTACTCGAATGTTCCTCATCGATAATGATTATTCCTAAATTTGAAAGTGGGGCGAAAACAGCACTTCTAGCTCCAATAACTATTTTCACTTCATTTCTTTCAATTTTTCGCCACTCATCATATTTTTCACCATTACTTAAATGACTATGTAATATAGCTATATCATTACCGAACCTTTTTTTAAAAGTTTCAACTAATTGTGGTGTCAAACTAATTTCAGGTACTAAAATCAATGCTTGTTTATTATTTATAACTTTTTGAATTAATTGCATATATACTTCGGTTTTACCAGAACCAGTAACTCCATGTAATAAATATGGTTTAAATTCATTTAATTTAATTTTAGAAATAACTTGCTTTTGTTCTTCAGTCAAAGATTTACTAGTTTCTTTTTCTAAAACCTCTTCATTTAGACGATAAACTTCCTTATAATATTTTTCAATTATACCTTTTTTTAATAGTTTATCAATTGTGTATTGTGATGTTTGTTTAGCTTCTTTTAAAGAAATATCATGATTATCTAATAAATTCATGATAATTTCTTCATTTTCATTAGTAGGACTATAATCTTTAACTTTTCTTAAAAACAAAACTTTTTTCACATTTATTTTAAAATTTTTTTTAGCTTTCAAAGCAGTTGGTAACATAGTTTGATAAGCACTAGTTAAGGTACATAAAGTTTTTTTACTAATATATTTTCCTAGTTCTAGTAACTCTTTATTTAAAACTGGTTTTTCATCAACTAATTCGCTTATTTCCTTCAATTCATAATCACAAGGTTGGTATTTTTTGATATTTATCACAAAGCCTTCCAAAGTTTGTTTACCAAATGGCACCAAACAACGACAACCTATTTGAATATTTAAATTTTCTGGAATCAAATAAGAGAATGTTTTATCAATTTTTTTAATTTCCACTAAGATATCTGCAATCATCATCTCACCAACTTTTATTTTAACATCCAAATATATGTTTGTCAAATAAGAATTCATTATTTCATAATTAAAAAAATAGAATTTTAGTAGCATTTCTTTTAATATTTTTAATTATTTTCAAATTAAATTGGACTTTATCATTCAATTTTCAAATTAAATTACATATTCTATATATAGAATTGAGGTGATTTCATGGGAAACGATATATATCAAAATGCCATGTGTAAAATTGAACAAGATCAAAAATGTAAACCTTCTTGTGTAACTTGCGTCGGAGCAACCGGACCTACTGGGCCGACCGGACCTGCTGGTCCAACTACAGTAGCAGTTGGACTTACAACTACTGGTATACCGGGTTCTAACGCTACTGTTACCAATGCAGGAACCAATACTAATGCTATTTTCGATTTTGTTATTCCTGCCGGTGCGACCGGTGCAACCGGGCCGACTGGACCTACTGGACCACAAGGTATTCAAGGTATTCAGGGTATTCAAGGAATAGCGGGAGCAACTGGAACCCCTGGAGCGACTGGAGCGACTGGACCTACTGGGCCTGCCGGAGCATCTGGTGCAACTGGAGCGACTGGACCTACTGGACCAACTGGACCTAGTATTACACCAACATTTACAATAGGGACTGTTTCAACTGGAGCCCCTGGTTCTACAGCTACCGCTTCTATAACTGGTACATCTCCTAATTTCTTCTTAAATTTAACTATACCTGCTGGAGCGACTGGACCTACTGGAGTATCTGGCGCTACTGGACCTACTGGACCTGCTGGAGCATCTGGCGCTACTGGACCTACCGGGCCTGCTGGAGCATCTGGCGCTACTGGGCCTACCGGACCTGCTGGAGCATCTGGTGCTACTGGACCTACTGGACCTGCTGGAGCATCTGGTGCTACTGGACCAACTGGACCTGCTGGAGCATCTGGTGCTACTGGACCTACCGGACCTGCTGGAGCATCTGGTGCTACTGGACCTACCGGACCTACTGGACCAACTGGACCAACTGGACCTACCGGACCATAATATATAGCAATTCATAAACTTTTAAAGATTACCTTAAAGACTCTATTGATTTTGATAGAGTCTTTATTATATTTTTTTTAATATTATACATACTAATGATGGTGATATTATGAAACCAATAATTGGAATAGTAGGAATTGATGAAGTAAAAAATGACAAAAATATTATTTGTATATTTGAAAATTATCGAAAAGCAATCATAAAATATGGTGGAACACCTATTTTAATCCTTCCTCCCAAATTAATCGATTATCATGACTTTAAACCCAAAGATACGGGAAAATTAACTAAAGATGACAAAGAAATTATAATAAATCAATTAAATTTATGTAATGGCATCATTATTCCAGGAGGATCAAGAAGATTTGAACATCATAATTTTATCTGCGATTACTGTAATAAAAAAAGAATCCCCATTCTAGGAATTTGTATGGGAATGCAAACTATGTGTAATTATGACAATAACAATCAAAATGTTAACATCAATAATATTTTTCACAATAGTAAAAAAAACTATAAACATTTAGTTACAATTGAAAAAAATTCTAAATTATTTGATATATTGAAAGAAGAAAAAATCTTAGTTAATAGTTTCCATGACTATAAAGTTGAAAATAGCGGTTCTTATAAAGTAGCGGCAACTTGTAACGATGTTATTGAAGCAGTTGAAAAAAAAGAAGACCCCTTTAATATTGGGGTTCAATGGCATCCTGAAAAAAACTATGATAAAGATTTAAATAGTAATAAAATCTTTACCGAATTTATTAGGTGCGCTAAATCATACTATCACGAGTAAAAACATCGACATTATCTAATGTGTATATATCAAGTACACTTTTTTTATTTGTCTTAATAAAACATAATCCTTTAATTACAACATCATTATGATTAACTTCAACAGTTGTTTTTTTCAAATTATTAATCGCAATTTTTTTGTAAAATCTTTTAATTTTTAAATCATTAGAAATATAAAAAGTCAAATCGATATCTTTAGCTTCTATTTTTAAATATTTATCAACTATTAAAGTTTGAAATCCTTTTATTTGATAAGTAATCGGTTTAATTTCTTTTTTAGGAATTATTTTTTTCAATTCATTTCCTTCAACGTAATTAGCTATATCGCCATCATCTAACAAACCGGGGGTATCAACTAAAGTAAAATTTTCTAATTTTATTGAAATAGTATTTAAAGTTGTACTAGGCATAGGACTAGTTGTTATCTCAGTTTTATTATTAGAATAATTGTAAATAAGTTTATTAATCATTGTTGATTTGCCAGCATTGGTAAATCCAACCACATAAACTTTATCTGATTTTTTATATTTATTAATCATTTCTAATAAATTATCAAAATTATAATTTTTTTTGCTACTAATTATAATCTTATCAATCACATCTATTTTATAATCATAATCATATAATTTTTCAAATGAAATACTTTTTGGTAATAAATCTCTTTTGGTTAAAACCAATATTATATCATTTTTTAAATATTTTCTAATCAAAGATAAATTTCCAACATTAAACAAATCAACTACTAATAAAACTAAATCATGACTCTTATTAACATTTTGTAAAATAGGAATAAAATCACTATTATTTTTAACAATTACTTGATATTCACTATAATGTTTAATTCGAAAACATCTTTCACAAAGTCCTTCATTTGAAGTTAATTCACCACATCCAAAACATTTATTCATAATATTTTCCTTTAGTAAATAAATCATTATCTCTCAGTTTTTTTAAAATTCTCTTTTCAAAATGACGGTTAATTTTAGTTGGTTTACTTTCTTTAGTACCAATCGGATTAACTAAAATGGTTGTAATACCAACTTTGTTACCACCTTGAATATCAGTTATTAACTGATCACCAATGCAAGCAACATTAGCTACGTTAAGTTTATACTCATCTAACACTTTAAGATACTTTTTCTTAAATGGTTTCATTGCTAAAGCACAACAATCAACATCTAATTCATCTTTAAATGGTTTTACTCTAGTCTTTCGACTATTTGAAAAAATGATAATTCTAAAACCTTTGGTTTTTAAGTCATCAAATAATTCTTTTATTTTTTTATTAGGTTTTTTCATGGTAATTGGTACAATTGTGTTGTCTAAATCTATAAGTAAACATCTTATACCACGATTATATAAAGTATCATAATTGATAGTGTAAATACTTTTTTGATAAATATCTGGAATATATTTCTCCATATCCAACAACTCCTATTAATAATTATATCAATTTATTTAATAAATTTAAAGAGTTATTAAATAAAAACTAATAACTTTTCTAGTAAAATTATGAAAGAATCGCCCTTGAACTATAATAGATAGAATTACTACCGTTGTTATAGAAAAAAGCAAATATTCCACCGCCAGGTCCATTAGCATAATGACTGCTACGAAGAACCCAAGAAGTATTAGAATTTAAAGAATATGAATGCTCTTCATACCAACCACCAATTATAGTTCCTAAAATTGTTAAAGTTTCTTTAGTCGCATCACCTAATTTACCTCTTGAATGCGTTAAATTATTAGTTGCATCATATGTATAACTATCATAATACTTAGTTACTAAAACTTGCACCTGAAGAAAGGAAATTACCATTGGCATTAACCATACTACCCATTCCATATTCTTAATCACGTGATAATCGCCATTAATTTTATAATTATTAGCAATATTTTTTATCTAATTTCTCGCTGGTTTAACAAGGATTTAAAACTACACCTTAATCTTGATGATAAATGACATTATGCAAGTAATTCTATTTCCAAAAGTTTCAATATTAGCTAAAAATACTTCGTTGATAACTGGTATTTGTCCTTCAATTTGCTCATTATAATAAGTTTCTCTAATCGCTTTAGCATATCCCTCAATACTTCTTTTATTCGCACTATCGCGTGACTGTTCAATTACATTTAATTAGTATCGCAATTAAAGCAATAATAGCTAATATGATCATAACTGCTAATAATTCGACTAACGTAAACCTTCTAACCTCTAACTATCTATCCTTTTACCATCCCTAATCACATATTCCTCTTTAGTCTTAGCATCAAATACATAAGTTGCCTGATTAAATTCAATATTATCAAAATCTTTTAAAATTTTAATATTATTAACTTTATTAAAAACTTTATCTAATTTCTCTTCGATTTGTTCTTTCGTAAATGGTTTAGCAATATAATCGATAAAACCTTGTTCAATATATTTTTCTTTTGCTCCAGAAATAGCGTCAGCCGTTAAAGCTATTACTGGGGTATTAAAGTCTGGTATCTCTTTTAATTTTGCCATTGCTGTTACTCCACTCATATTTGGCATCATAATATCCATTAAAATTAAATCATATTGTTGACCACTATTAATTTTATTTAAACATTCAATACCATCATAACATTCATCAATTTCAAATCCAAAACCAGCTATAGCCAGTTTAGCTACTTTGATATTTAATTTATTATCGTCGACAATTAATACTTTTTTATGACCATAATTTTTAATAACATTGTTTTTAACAATTATATTTTCATCCAATGGTTCTTCTAGCTTACTTATTTTTTGAGGTATTTGAACAATAAATAACGATCCTTGTCCAAATTGACTTTGAACATTTATCTTTCCATTCATCATTTCAACTAATGATTTAGTAATAGCTAGACCTAAACCGGTTCCTTCAGTAGTAGTATTTCTTTCTACATCCAATCTTTCAAATTTGTTAAATAATTTATTTATTAATTCTGCTTTAATTCCTCTTCCTGTATCTTGAACACTAATTATTAAATTGCATAAATCATTTTTATTAATACATCTTACATTTAAATTAATACTTCCTTGTTCAGTATATTTGATAGCATTAGACAATAAATTATTGATTATTTGTTTAATATGAATCTTATCACCAATTAATTCATATGGTACATCAGGAGCAATACTTATTTTAAATTCGATTGGTTTAGTCCCAATTCTTGTTAATGTTACCTTACATAAATTAGTTATTTCTTTTCTAAAATTATAAGGACTATTTTCTATTTCTATTTTCTCGGCCTCAATTTTATTGATATCTAATATGTTACCTACTATTTCAAGTAATGTTTGACTAGCATTCTGAATATCGATTGAGTCTTCGATTACTTCTTTAGGAACACGATCTTTATAATTAGTTATATCAAAAGAAAGTCCGACGATTGCATTTAAAGGGGTTCTGATTTCATGCGACATACTAGATAAAAAATCTGATTTAGCTCGATTCGCTTTTTCTGCTTGATTTTTAGCTAAAGTCATTTGAGCTAACATCTTTACGTCCGGATTTTCAATTGTAAAATACATTGTTACACATATCAAAGTTTCAACATAAGTCATAAGTAAAATTTGTGGATATTTCATCTGAATAGCCATCGCAATGCCTCCGATAGCTAAAAATATAAATACTGGAATATATTTTCTATTTTTTAATTTTTTTATATTAGTTAACAATAAAATTATTATAATAGCTATTAAAACACCTGATATAAAATACGTAAATAAAACACTAACGCCAGCTGTATATCGTATGTTAAAATCATCTTTAATAATTATATCTATTGGTAAAACAAATAAAATCAAAGCCATAATAACATAGTAAATAAAAAATATAATATATCTTTTCTTATCTACTATTAATTCATTTCTTATCACACTAAATATATAATACGCGAATGTCGAAATCCACAAGATTAAATAAAGCAAATAAGATTTATAAATTAGTTCACTAATCAAAGGATAATCTTTATAAATGTATGAAGCATAAGTACACAACATCTCGATAATCAATCCAAATAAATTTGAAATTATTAAAACTTTAAATATTTTGGTTTCCTTACTATCTACATGTCCTTTAACAAAAAATAAAATTATAATTAAAATACTAAAAGGTATTGCACATAGAGGAAAATATATTCCACTTCCCATAATCTTCACTTCCCCGTATCATAATTATAACATTAATAAATTAATATGTAAATTAAAAAAAGAATAACAGCAGTTATTCTAAATTTTCAATACTTTTTGTTTAGCTTCTAGTTTTTCTAAAGCATCTTGTTCTAAGAAAGAATAATCAATTTTATCAGTTCCCGCTTTTCTAGGAAGTTCTGAAATAAACTCGATATAACTTGGAATTTCATATGATTTTAACTGTTCTTTTGTATTATTAGCTGTTAAAACTGGTTTTAAAAATTGTTCTTTAATACTATCCATTACTTCCATCGAAGGTTCAACACCATCTTTTAAAACAATATATGCTTTATTTTTATATAACATTTCCTCATCAGGGACCTTAACAACCGCACAATCACTGACATTATCCATATAAGAAATTAGATTTTGAATGCGATCACAATAAACTTTATTTAAGCTGGACATAATATAAAATCTTGATTCTCTACCAGTCAAAGTAAAATAACCATCTTCATCAATAGAACCTAAAGTACCTGTTTTGAAAAAGATTTTACCACCCCTTTCAAATTTAACTTCAGAAGTAGCTTTTTGATTTTTAAAATATTCTTTAAAAACATGTTTTCCTGAGACACATAACAATCCTACTTCATTATATTTTTTCTCTTCCATTGTCTCTGGATCAACTATAATAGCATCAGTTCCAACCAATACTTTACCGGCAGTTTCTGGTCTAATTTCAATTCCCGTTGGATTGGTTCCACAACTAACTGTCTCCGCATTACCAGAACCATTACCCATTTCAACATTTCTAGCGCCATGACTTTCTAAAAATTCTTTTCCTCTTTTAGAATGATTAGGAGTTAAAAAATCCCCACCTGATATAAAAGTTGTTATCGATGATAAATCTTGGCTATCTTCGATATTTCTCATGATTAATTCTAATAAAGCTGGGCTTCCAAAAATAATATTCGGATTTTTCTTCAAGTAATAACTGATTGTATCTTTAGATATATCAGGAGCTAGGATCGCTGTTTTACTACTTAATAAAGTCATTATTGTCGAAGTTACAAAACCATAAGGATAAGAAAATGGAACACATACTAAAGTTTTATCACCATTTAAAGATTTAACATGACTAGAATTTTTTAAATAAGTACCCGCTGCTAAAACATTTTCATTAGTCAAAACAACCGATTTGGGTTTACCAGTTGTTCCACTCGTAAACAAAATTAAACAATTATCTTTAGAATTATTATTAGGTAATCCTTTTTTTTGATATTTTGATATACTTTCCAAACTACTAAAATCAATAAAGGAATCATTATGAGTGATGTGATAATCTTTATCCATCAATAAATTATTTACTTTTGATTTATCTAGGGTAATTATATATCTTACACAGCTATTATTTTTAATTTCTTCATTTTCTAAATCGGTTTTATCAAAATTTATAAAAACTGAAGATTCAAAAGTATTAAGATAATCACATATTTCATCTTTTGAAGCATTAGCATTTAAAAATGTCACAACTGCGCCGATTCGATTACAAGCTAAAAAAGTAGCTACTGCTTGATAATAATTAGGCATACAAACTGATACAATTTCACCTTTTTTTACGCCCAGTTCTTTCAAAGCTTTAGATATGATAACAGAATCATTAATTAATTGTTCATAAGATGCATTTAAATCAATGCAGTCAATGGCATCCTTCTTTTTATAAAAAGTATTTATTAATTGAATCGAATTATAAACACTCATATTAGGAATCACCGGATGTCGTGCAGAA
The DNA here is from genome assembly GCA_944371305.1 of uncultured Bacilli bacterium. Lineage (GTDB taxonomy): Bacteria > Bacillota_I > Bacilli_A > RF39 > UBA660 > Faecisoma. The sequence goes on from CALVXM010000001.1 coordinate 51,892, forward strand.
AAAGAATATCCATTATTTTGCGGTTTATCAATACTAGGATATCCAGTTAATTCTTTTTTCATTAAATACCCCTCCATCGGAATGTATGCTACCATAAATAAAAAAAATTGTCAAATTATTTAAACAAAAAATTACTAACCAAAGTTAGTAATTATATCCATACCCCCCATAAAATAGCGATAGCAGCTAAAACGATACCAAAAAACCAAAACATTTTAACGATATCTAATTCATGCCATCCTAATTTTTCAAAATGATGATGTAGTGGTGTCATCAAAAATATTCGCTTACCAGTAAATCTCACCGACAATCTTTGTAATACACATACCAATGTTTCAACAACAAATACACCAGCTACAATAATTAAAGTTAATTCGTGGCTTGATACAATTGAAACAGCTGCTAAAGTCCCCCCTAAAGCAAGTGATCCTGTATCACCCATAAATACTTTAGCAGGATATGTATTAAAGAAACAGAAAGCTATTAAAGCTCCTACTAATATAAAACAAAATACACCAATATCTTCATTTCCTTGAATACCAAGTGAGGCCCATGCTATCATACCAAAAGCTAAGAAAGCTATTGCCGATAAACCACCAGCTAAACCATCTAAACCATCAGTTAAATTAACTGCATTAGTAGAAGCAACCAGCATTAATAATATCAATATCCAATAAAACCACCCAAGATTAATAGTTATGCCTAAAGTATATATCTCTAAAACTGGATCTCTACCACCCTTCATAAATAAAATGAAGAAAACCACCGCAATAAGTATTTGACCGATTAGTTTTTGAAATTCACTCAATCCAATATTATTATGTCGTTTAATAATCAAATAATCATCGATAAATCCAAGTAAGGCATAAGCTAGAAAAACAAAAATAACAGTTCCTAAATTATAAGTCATTTCTAACTTATTCATCAACAATAATATCACAACTGATAAAATAGTCGGAATAATAAATATTAATCCACCCATAGTTGGTGTACCATCTTTTTCTTTATGTTTTGATAAGAAAACACTCACACTTTGTTTAATATTCATCTTTTTTAGTAATGGTATTAACACAACACCAAAAATAATCGATAAAATAAATCCTATCATGAACGCTAATACAGCCTTTGCTAAAATTAACACATCATCATCTCCAATTGTTTATATATTTTCTAGTACTATTTTTTTATCATCAAAATCATATTTTATATTATTAATAATTTGATAAGTCTCATGACCTTTTCCCAACACCAATAGTATATCATTAAAAGATAACATTTGTATACCCTTTATAATCGCTTTTTCTCTATTTAAAATAATTTCATAATTAAACTTGTCAAGATTATGTAACATATCACTGATGATATTATTCGGATTTTCACTTCTTGGATTATCATTAGTAAATATAACATAATCGCTATTAGAACAAGCTATATCACTCATAATCGGTCTTTTAAAACTGTCTCGATCTCCCCCACATCCGATAATCGTTATAATATGATTAGGATTTAATTCCTTAACTGCTTTAATAACATTCAAAACAGCATCTGGAGTATGAGCATAATCAATAATAATTAAATTACTATCTTTTTTTATGATATCCATTCTTCCAGGTGGACAAACTAATTGTTCTATAACACTAGTATCTAAATTTAATTCACTTAATAAAGCTATTACGACTAATATATTATATAAATTATGTTTCCCAATTAATTTAGTTTTATAACTAATATCGTTGACTTTAAAAGAACTTCCTTCCAAATTAATTACATAATCAGTTAGTTTATAATCACCGGATCCGATTCCATAAGTAATACTATTGTCTTTAATAAAATAATCTTTATATAAATCATCAATGTTGACAAAAGTTTTATCAGTTACATTTTCAAATAATACCTGTTTAGCTTTAATATAATTATCGAAAGATTTATGATAATCCAAATGATCTTCAGTTAAATTAGAAAAAATACCATATTTAAATTTTAATTTATCTAGTCTTTTCATATCCAAGGCATGGCTACTACATTCCATCACCACATATTCGATATTATTTTCTACACATGTTAATAATAATTCATAGATCTCTAGAATATCTGGAGTAGTATTGGATAAATCTTTAATTTTTTCATCTAAATAAAAACCAATTGTTCCAATATAAGCACATTTAATTCCCAGTTTATTTAAAGCCTGATAAATTAAAAAACAAGTTGTCGTTTTACCATTAGTACCAGTCATTCCAATCAATTTTAAATTTTTAATTTGATCATAATAATTATCATATAAATAATTAACTAAATAATTATGTGTATCTTCAGTCACAATTGTTTCAACATCATAATTACCTTCTTCAACTATCACTTTACTAGCGCCATTTTTAATAGCATCTAAAATGTAATCATGACCATCATGTGTTTTTTTTAATGCCACAAATATATCACCTTTCACAACTTTTCGTGAATCGTCTTTTATATTCAAATTAATCACCCATTATATTTTATTCAAATGGTTAAAAAATGTGGTAAAATATAGTTGGTGAAGATAATGAAAAAAATTATTTTGTTATTAATTTTAATTTTTCCTTTTAAAATTACTGCTTTAGAACAAGCTGTTGTCGATATTAATGAATTAAATATTTATGAACTACAAGAATATGTCGACAAAGGATATTTAACTTATGAAAAAATCGTTAAACTATATTTAGATCGAATCAACGAATATAATGAACAATATAACGCTTTAATCACAGTTAACGAAAATGCTTTAGAAGAGGCTAAAAAGTTAGATTTAGAATATCAAGAGAAAGGTAGACGTAGTCTAATTCATGGGCTACCAGTTATTGTAAAAGATAACATCGATGTTAAGGGATTACCTACTACTAATGGCGCTAAAGGATTGCTAGATGCCTATCCCAATGAAAATGCTGATGTCGTTCAAAAATTAATCGATAACGGCGCTATTATTATTGCCAAAGCTAATATGGATGAATTTGCTTTCAACGCTACTTATTCTCATAGTAGTTTTGGCGATGTTTATAACGCTTATAATACTGCTTATTCATCTTATGGGTCTTCTGGGGGAAGTGCTGTTAGTGTAGCAAGTAATTTAGCCGTTTTTGCTTTAGGAACCGATACAGGAAGTTCAGTTAGAGTCCCAAGTAGTGCTAATGGTGTTGTTGGAATTAGACCTAGTTTTGATATTATGAGTGGTAAAGGTGTAATTAAATTTGAAGAAACAAGAGATGTTGTCGGTGTTATAACCAAATATGTTAGCGATAATGCCATTGTTTTAAACATTATCGATGAAGTCGATATTAATTATGAACAATATTTAAATAAGCCACTAGATGGAATCAAGATAGCAGTCATCAAAGGATTTATGAATCCTAATACCAACAGTACTAGTGTGGCTTATGGAAAAACTGACCAATTTATCTATGACATGATGAATGATGCTATTGAAGATTTAGAAAATTTGGGTGTTGAAATTATTTATCTAGATAATTTTTATTTAAATTATCAATTTGATGCCACAACAATGTGTTACAATTTTAATGAACATATAAAAAATACTTCTAGTAAAATTAGAAGTTTAGATGATTTAATTAAAAATGGTGGTTATACGCAATATATCGAAGGTTATAATGGTTATTATTGTAATCATGATTACAAATTAACAAACACTTATAAAAACTATATCAATAATCGTAATAATAATATCAAAACTGCCAATAATAGATTTGAAAGTAATGATATTGATGCGATCATCTACCCTACTTTAAAAACAGAATTATATACTATCGAAGAAGCCAAATATAAAAAAATTCACACTCCAAGTTCAGACACAGCACCTTTAATTGGATTCCCTGCTATGAGTATTTTAATTGGATACTATAATAATTTACCTTATGGTATGGAAATAATGGCTCAAGCTAATAATGAAAAAGTTATTTATCAAATTGCTAGTGCTTATGAAAAATTGCACAATTATTATAAAACTCCTAGTATCGCTCCTAGTCTTTATGAAATACCTGATAATACTAATAAATTATTAGAATATTACGATAAATATAAAGACAATAAAAAATATGAAGAAATCAATAGTAAAGTTAAAAACTATTTAATTAATTTTGATGGTAATAGTGATAATATTAATAATTTAATTAACAAATATGAGGAAGAATTAGTAACCCCTGATATCAACAATGAAGATAACATCAAAAACCAAAATTATAACTATATTATTATTTTACTAGGAGTATTGGTAGCTGTTATTATTATTAAGAAGGTGAGAAAATGAAATTAAATCAATTAATCGATTGTCCTTATGATACTCTAATAACCGGCATTAAAACTAACTCGGTTAATATTCAAAAAGGAGATTTATTTATTTGTATCGATAGTAAGACAATGGATCGTCATCTATTTATCGATGACGCTATTAAAAAAGGGGCAGCAGCCATTATCGTCAAAAATGATGTCAAAGAAAAATCTGTACCAATTATTAAAGTAGATGACCCTAATGAAGTATTTGTCGATATTATCAATAAATTTTATAATTACCCTACTGATAAATTACAAATGATAGGAATAACTGGTACCGATGGTAAAACCACAGTAGCTACAATTATTTATCAGTTGATAGATAATTGTGCCTATATTGGTACTAATGGTATTTTTTATAATAATCACAAAGAAAAGACAAACAATACTACCCCCGCTTTAGATAAAACTTATCCCCTTTTCGTTGATATGATTAATAATAATATTAAAACCGTCAGTATGGAAGTATCTAGTGAAGCTATTTTATATGAACGGGTTAGAGGCATAAAATTTAATTGTGCAATTTTGACTAATATTACAAAAGAACATTTAAATACTCATAAAACTTTAGAAAACTATATTAATTGCAAATGTCAATTGTTTGAAAATACCATTGGACCTTGTATTTTAAATAAAGATGATGAACATTACTTAGAAGTAGCTAAACATTGTAATAAAACAGTATATACCTATGGCAGTAAAGAAGATAACGATTTATATTTTAAAGATGTAATTTTGAAACATAATCAAACTATTTTTAAACTAGTTTATCAAAATAAAGAATATGAAATTATTAGTCCTTTAATTGCTTTATTTAATGTCTATAATTTATGTGCTAGTATTTTAGCGTTAGTATCATTGGGTTACGATATTGATAAGATTATTAAAAATATTCCTAAATTAAATATTAGTGGACGACTTGAAAATATTGATTTAGGCCAAGATTTTAAAGTTATTGTCGATTATGCCCATACCCCTAATGGAATAGCTAAATTATTAGAATTTATCAATAGTTTAGACTTTAATCGTTTGATTGTCGTCTTTTCTGAACCCGGAGAAAGGGATAAATCAAAACGTGCTATTAAAGGTTATAATGTCATTACTAATTGTGATTATGCAATTATAACTAGTCAAGATCCTAGAAGTGAAAATCCAATGGATATAGCTAATGATCTAATTAGTGATGTTAAAAATTATCAAAATTATGAAATTATTTTAAACCGTAGTGACGCTATTAAAAAAGCTATCGATATGGCTAAATCAAATGATATTGTTTTAATTCTTGGTAAAGGAAGTGAAAACTATCAAATTTTAAGTGATAAAATTATTGAATTTTGTGATATTGATGAAGTTAAAAAACATTTAAAAAATCTACTTTCAAAGTAGATTTTTTATTATATATTTATTTTTTTATATAAGTCTTTTCTTCATCTTTTTTTAATTCTTCTGAAATATCCAAATCATAAATAGAATCACATATTTTATAGTAATAAAATTGATTTAAAGAAGTATAATCTCTTTTTTTCATAGCTTTCATTAAAGCATCTTTATATTCAGCTCGCTCTTTTGTTTTAACATAAACAGGCGGTAAATTATATTGTTTAAACATCAAATTTAATAAAGCTCTAAATGTTCTTTTATTTCCATCATTAAACGGTTGTACTCTAATTAATTCGGTAGTAACATAAATACAAGCATTAATATAATCAAATATCGAATAAGGATCATTAAAATCAACTTTAGGTAAATCTTTACCAATGAATGATTGAAAATAACTTCTCGCTTCTTCATAATTAGGAACTTCGATAATTTCATTTTTTAAAACAGCAGAACCATCTCTTAACTTTCCCCCAAACTCTGGATAAGGACATTCAGAAAATAATAACATATGAATTTTCATTGCTTCGATGAATATATCAAATTTTTGTTTACTAAAGTCATAACTTTTGATATATTCATAAGCTTTAGCTAGGCCTTTTCTCTCCTCTTCTAAAAGAGTTTGATCGATTCGACTTTCATTATATAAATAATATCTTTTAAAATTATCGTAAATTATTTTAAAATGTGGTTTTTGATTAGATTTATAATACATCGTAATAATTTGTTCTGGAATTAAACTATCTTTTTTATACAAACGATGTTCTTCTTTTCTTTTTCGATAACCTTCAAATACTAAAACAATAAAATCTCTTAATTCATTTTCCATATAATCCCCTCCTTAGTAGTTTCATATTATATTTCAAATTAAAACGTTTGTCAAATTGACAAACGTATCATTATTTTTCATTAAACACATCTGGTAAATCGTTTTCTAATAAAATATAAGTTTCTTGATTATTAAAATATGTTTGAGCTATTTTGATAGCTTCTTTAACATCATTTAAAACCAGCAATTTCTTATTATCAAAGCCAGCTTCGATAATTCCTTTTTGAATTGGTTTAGTTTGTTCAGATCCTACTAAAATGGCTAAATCAACAGAAGTAGCAATAAATTTACCAAAATTATAATTAACTTCGTATTGCTTATCACCCATTTCAATCATCCCCGGTGTGATAACAATTTTTTTACCTGGCATCAATTTCAAAACATCTAAAGCCATTTTAGAACCGATTGGATTTGAATTATAAGCATCATCAATATAAGTTAGATGACCATATTTTTTAATTTGCAGACGATGTTCAATCGGTTTAATTTGATTAACTCCTCTTTGCAATTCATTGATATTTAATCCTAATTCATACCCAACGGCAATACCAGCCAAAATATTATAAACATTCGCATCCCCTAATAATTTGGTATTAAATTCATAAGATTTTTTATCACCTTTAAAGTGAACTTTAAAATTCATGCCACTACTAGAATATTTAATGTCACTAGCGTAGACATCAGCTTTATCGCTTAATCCATACCAAACTATTTTTATTTTATTTTTTAAATTGTATTTAACTTGTAATTCATCATCAATATTTAAAAAACCAACTCCATTTGGTGGTAAACTTTCGATAAGTTCAAATTTAGCTTGTGTCGTATTGGCAATAGATCCGAATGTATCTAAATGAGCTGTCCCTATTTTAGTTAAAACACCATATTTAGGTTTTACTATACTAGCTCGTGATTTAATATCCCCTTTTCTAAATGCCCCTAATTCAGCGATAAAATAATCGTTATATTTATCAATATATTCGTTAATAGTTCTAATTAAACCATAATTGGTATTAAAATTTTGCGGAGTTGGAAAGGCGATGTATTTTATATTTAAGATATCATTAATAATATTTTTAGTACTAGTTTTACCATAACTACCTGTAACGCCAATAACTTCCATGTTATTTAAAGTTTTTAACTTTTTCATAGCCTTACTTTTATAATATAAATATACTAATTTTTCAACTGGTTTATTGATAATATTAACTAGGTAAACAATATGATAGTTAAAATAAATTAAACTACCTAAAATAAAATAATATAAAAATAAATTAGACTCATTGAATGTTAAAAATATCAAGATAAGAGGAATACTATATAAAATTAAAGTAGTGATACACATTCTTTTAATTCTACTAGTAAAAGCAAGTGGTTTTTTTACCTGTTCATTTCGATATTTATTTAATAATACATATGATAAAAGGAAATAATATACTGTTATAATGACACTAAGTAAATTATTATCGATAAAAATACCAAGAATAACAATGAATAAATATAGATAATCTAACCAAGTAAAAATAAAAGAAGCATTATTATTGATCCATTTTAAATAACGATTACCATCATTGTACCAATTTTGTTGAAGCATATGAAAAGCTTTTTTTAAATCAATGATAGTATAAACTAACATACTTAGTAAAGCCAAAAGAAATAAATTCATAACCTTTCCTCCTAATTAATATTATTTGAAGTTTTAAAATTATTATTAAAACATATCGATGATTTTATCCAATTTATCAATAACTGGATAACCTTTATTTTTATTTAAATCTCTAGAAAATTGAACCCCAATTCCACCTTCATTTTTCCATTCATCTAAATTACCTGAATAATCATCAATTAAAATAGCATCCTTACTTAAACAAATTTTAGTTTTAGATATTTCTCTTGGAACAGGAATAATCGTAATATCCTTAAAATATCTTCTAATATAATTTATCTTAGCAATTGCTTCATCTAATGAGTTAACATGCGTTAAAATAGCAACATTAAATTTATTAGAAGCAAATATTTTTTTGATACAATTAAAACTATCATTAATAATTGGTGTTAAAGTTAATAATTGTTTCCAATTTAAATTAGAATAAAATTCTTTCATCTTATCAGGATCTTTACGATCAACTTCTAATCTATCCAACATATCATAAGTAACACTGATAGTATCCATAACCACACCATCAAAATCTATATATAAATTTTTCATAAATCACCTTCTAATATTATATCATATAAACTAATCATTTTTATATTTAAAAAAACTAGTAAATCTTTTTAAAACATAAAGAATAATTAAGCAAATAACAAATATAATCATATTTATTATTATATTTTCTTTTAATAAAATTGGTAAAAATAACGCTGTTGTAATATTACTCATCATATGTAATATAATTGGCGCTTTAATTGTTTTATATTTTTCATATACAAATATTAATATAAAACCAATCGCAAAAGCATATACCATTTGGAAAATGTTAAAATGAATTATAGCAAAAAAAGTAGTTGTTAAAAGAATAGCTTGCATATTAGTAAATTTATTTTTAAACTCATTATAAATAATTCCTCGAAACATCAATTCTTCAATAATCGGTCCTAATACTCCTGTAGCTAATAAAGTAATTAAAATATGATTGTTTTCATTAAATAAGTTGGTTTTAAAAATAAAATCATTCATATAATAAGCAAAAATATTATAAATTAAACTAACTATAATACCAACTAGCAATAAATATGAAATCTGTATTTTAGATTTGTTGTTTTCTTTCTTATATTTTTTATATTCTGAAATTAACAATGGGATAAAAATAAGACTAATTATTCCTACGATATAAATTTGATTATTTCCTAAAAATTCTTTAAACAAATTCATATCATTGCCATTCATATTATAGATATAAGATATTATAAAAACTAATAAAAATTGCGCTAAAAAATATAACAATGGCCATTTTATTATCTTCCACATATCATTTCACCAAGTTTATTATATAACAAATAAAAAAAGATTACAATAAAATAGTTTGCTATAACTAATTTAAATATAAAAAAAGATAAATTTTAACTTTATCTTTTTAAGTAAATAAAATTAATTCTCACCAAAAATATCATCAATAACATTTTCTGGAATATGATAAAATTTTTGATCGAAAATAATATATGGGTGACTTCCCCCAATACTATCTGTAGGGTCTACCGGTTCTATTCATTCTCCATTAACTTTAAAATTTCCATCACTTTGTAATTCAAATTCATAGTTATTACTCTTTATTTTTAATTTGGTTACTTTACCATTTTGATATTTGACTTCTAAGACTTCCGCATTCCCTAAACTCACCATTTTGCTAACATCATCAATGGTTACTCCATCATCATCATTACATATATCTGTACTTTCATCTAATTGATTCTTCATTGCTGATGTCGCACAATAATTATTAATGCCACTTAATATCATACTTGCTTCTGATTTTCCCGCACTCTTTCTAGCATCTTCAATCACATTTAATATGATTGGGGTTGCTATTAGGGCTATTATAGCTAATATTATTATGACTGCTAATAATTCAATCAATGTAAATCCGCATTTCTTCATAAGTATTCTCCTCACTTTCTTATAACTTATTTATTTAATTAATATATTCTAATAATAAGTTATATTTTTGATATAAGGTATTTCTTTTAATTGCGATATTAACAAATATTATTTAGTTGATATCTTTTTCATTCTACGTGTGCTATTCGCTAATAAAGTTTTTACTTTATTTTCTAACATCTTACTGCACCAACTTTCTATATTTAATTATATATTATTTTTTGCTTAAAAACAAAATTTTATGAAAAATAGTTCAAACTATCTGTTTGAACTAATTAAAATATCCTCTAAATTTAGTCTTGTTCTTGGTAATGGATTTTCATCTTTAACACCAATAGCAATTGCTGATACTAATTCCATTTCAACACCAACTAATTCTTTAACATAATCTTCAATTTTTTTAATATATCCAATCCATAAACTTCCTAAATTTCTATTTTCACATTCTAATAAAATATTTTCAATTGCTGCTCCAATCGATAAATGATTAAAATATTCATCGCTACTATTATAGACTAAAATTAAATAAGGAACATTAGCTATTACTTCTGCAGTTTTATTAGGTCCTACTAATTCAATCATTTTTGAACTAATTTTAGTTTTTACATCCTGTGAAACAATTAAAAAACGCCAAGGTTGATTATTTTTGGCTGATGGGGCCATCAAACCAGATTTTAAAATATCTTTGATTATATCAATTGAAATATCTTCATTTTTATAAGATCTAATACTTCTTCTATTTTTTATTTCCTTTAACATCGATAATCACCTTATTATTTTTGAAAAATTTATAACTGGTTATAAATAAAATTGAAAGTGGTAAAGCGATAATAATTCCAACAAAACCAAATAATATACCACCACCAAAAACAGCAGCTATAACAACAATTGGATGAACTTGATTACTCTTACCATATACCAGTGGATTTAAAACATAAGAATCGATAAATGAAGTAATTAAAGTAACGATAATAACAGTTAATCCTAAAGCAGGACTGATAGTAAATCCTGTTATAACCCCGACAACTTGAACCATAATTCCTCCAAAATATGGAATAAAGTTAGCTAATCCTGATAAGAACCCTAATAATAAAGCATTAGGATGACCTATTAAATAATAAATTAATGTATATTCAAAAAAGCTAATACATACTAAGATTAAAAATCCTTTAAGATAATTTTTGATTTCGCTATCTAAAGTAGCGACATATTCGTATATTTTTTGTGATTTACGTGCTAAATATTTTTTTATACATTTTCTAATTTTATCCATATCAAGAAGAAAATAAACACTAGAAGCTAAAGCAATAAACACATTAGTTATAACACTAATTGAAGTATTAATCGTTTTAACAGCGCCATCAGATACAAATTTCCCAACATTAGTAATTATTTCATTAAAAGTATTCATAATAGTATCACCAAACGTACCAAAATCAATATTGAAATTAGTAGAGATATCTTTGATAAAAACGATTAATGAATCGATTAGGCTAAGAATTTGATTCGATAATAACGGTACTAGTAAAATTAAAACTGTAGCAATAATAGCAATTATTAAAACAATCATAATCCCAACACCTAAACCTTTAGGCACATTATGTTTAACCAAAACCTCCAATAAAGGATATAAAGCATAAGCAATTACAAATCCCGCAAAAAGTGGCAAAACAATTTTTAATATTTTACTTAAAATTCCTATCCATAAAGCTCCTGATTGATAAACAAAAAAGCATATAATTGCAATTAAAGCAATATTTATCAGTTTAAAATCTAATTTATTTTTTATCATTATAAATCACCTTTCTAAAATAATTGTCACCGGTCCATCATTAGTTATGTCAACTACCATTTCAGTTTGAAAAATACCAGTTTCAACAGGAATATTATATTTTTTTATCTCCTCATTGAATAAATCATACATATGATTTGCTTCAATAGCTTTCATCGAACCAATATAACTAGGACGATTACCTTTTTTAGTATCAGCATATAAAGTAAATTGTGAAATTGATAAAATACTTCCTTTAACATCTAAAATTGATTTATTCATAACATTATTATCATCATCAAAGATTCTTAAATTAACCAATTTTTTGACCAAATATTTAATATCTTCAATTGTATCTTTATGAGTAAATCCTACTAAAACGACTAAACCAAAATCAATTTTACCAACTACTTTTTTACCAACACTAACTTTAGAATTTTTACTTCTTTGAACTACTAATTTCATTTTATTAACCTTTCAACACTTAAAATATTTGATATCATATTTAAATCATTCATATATTTCATTAATTTTTCTTTATTTTCAACTAAAACTGTTACCTGATAAGTATAATCATCACCACTAGTTAATGTTTTAATGCTCTCAATAGTAATATCACTATTAGAAGTTTTAGAGACAATTTCCATTAAAACATTTTTATCATCTAATGATTTAATTAATAAACTAGTTGGATATTTTTTCTTTGTATTATTCCATTTAACATCGATTAATCTTTCATTTAAATCATTTACATTAGGACAAGCCATCCTATGAACCGTAATACCATGACCTTTAGTAATGTATCCAACGATTCGATCACCATTAACCGGTTTACAACAAGACGCAATATTAACTTTAATATCGTCAATTCCTTTAACGATAATATCATTTTTAATATTTGGTAAAACTACTTCTTTATCTTTAGTTTTATTTAAAATTATTTCCTCTTTAGTAATATTTTCTTCAGTTATAATATTAATTACTTGGTTAGGACTTATTCTAGAACTTCCTAAATTAATGTATAGTTCATTTAAATCGTTATACTTTAATTCGCCGATAATTTTATCGATATTTTCAGAACTTAGAAAAGAATTAATTGGTATTTTTCGCCTTTTAAGTTCTTTATTTAATAATTCCTCACCCTTATTGTAATAATCTTCTTTAACTGTCTTATTGAAAAATGATTTAATCTTATTTTTAGCTTGGGTTGTTTTAGCAATATTGATCCACTCTTTACTTGGCGTAGAATTTTTATTAGTATTAATTTTAACTATATCATTATCTTTTAATTTATAATCTAGTGGTACTATCGTGTTATTGACAATAGCACCAATCATCGTGTCTCCCACTTTTGAATGAACTCTATAGGCAAAATCAATCGGTGTTGAGCCATTAGGTAGTTCAATTACATCTCCCAACGGTGTAAAAACATAAATGGTATCTTTTAAAACATCTTCTTTAACAGAATCCACAAAGTGTTCTTCACTTTCTTCGTTTTTAAGCTCCATGATAACTCTAAAAAATTGTAATTTTTGCTCCATTTCACTTTGCATATTAGATTTTCCCTCTTTATATGACCAATGAGAAGCAATACCATTTTCTGCTACCTTATCCATTTCATAGGTTCTGATTTGAATTTCAAATAATTGTCCATCTATACCAAAAATAGTTGTATGTAAAGATTGATACATATTCGTTTTAGGCATCGCAATATAATCTTTAAACCGTTTTGGAATAGGACGATATTTAGAATGGATTAAACCTAAAACTTGATAACATTCAGCTTCAGTATCAACAAATACTCTTAAAGCTAATAAATCATATATTTCATTAAATGATTTACCCTTATCTAATTTTTTATAAATACTATAAATACTTTTACTACGTCCCTTTATTTCATGTTTGATGTCGTGTTCATTTAAAATTTTAGAAACACTTTCCATCATCTCTACAATATAATTATCTCTTTCAACTTTGGTTTTATTTAATTTTTCGACAATTTGATAATAGACATCAGGTTTTAAATATCTTAAAGATAAATCCTCTAATTCCGATTTAATACTATTGATACCTAGACGATGAGCAATCGGCGTAAATATATCTAAAGTTTCTTTCGCATTATCCTTCTGCCTTTTTTCTGATAAAGCCCATAATGTCCGCATATTATGTAACCGATCAGCTAATTTTAAAATTATAACTCTAACATCTTCAGTCATTCCAACTAATATTTTTCTTTGATTAGCAATAACCGCTTCGTTATCACCACTAAAATTTAGTTTGTTAATTTTAGTGATACTTTCTACTAACTTAGATACCTCTAATCCAAATCGATTTTCTAACTCCTCTTTAGTAACATCACAATCTTCAATTGTATCGTGTAATAAGGCAGCTGAAATAGTTTTACTATCAGCATGAATTTCACTCAAAATATAAGCAACATTTAAAGGATGAACAATATAATCTTCACCACTGATTCGCTTTTGACCATTATGCTTTTCCTTAGCAAATAAATAAGCTTTTTCAATTTCATTTAATTCTTCTTCATTTTTAATATAAGTTTTTAATTTCTTATTTAATTGTTCAAAGCCATTTACTTTAGTTATTGTCATTTTATCACTCTTCTTTAAAATAAATTTCTCGATTTCTTAAATTTAATTTTTGTTTTAGATAATTATCGATAATAGCATCATCGACATTTAAAACATCACTAACCATCTCGTACAAAGATAAATTATTAGATTTCTTCCACTTTACCTCTTTTAAATAATTCCAAATATCTTCATTTTTAATATATTGATAACCACTTCTTGCCATTTCTCTTCTTTTTGTATTTAAAGCTGGTTTTAATCGATTATATAATTCCTCTAAACTATTAAATTCAAGATTCATATTATTTCACCTCTAATATTTTGCAAAACTTATACATATATTATATAAGAAAAATTAATATTTTTAAAGGTGATTTATGAAAAAAAACAAATTTGTTATATCTACCATTATATTAATAATCGGTGGTTTTATAACTAAAATCTTAAGTATGATTATTAAAATAGTTATGACCAGATTAGTTGGAACTGAAGGAATCGGTTTATATATGTTAGTAAATCCCACCTTTATGCTTTTTATTGCAATATGTACTTTAGGAATGCCGACCGCTATTTCTAAATTAGTATCCGAAAATAAAAGAAATAATAAAAAACTGGTAACATCTGCTTTGGTAGTATCTATTAGTATCAATGTATTTATTATGCTTTTTGTTATTTTAGCAGCTAAAATGATTGCTAATAACTTATTACATGAAGAAAGAGCTTATTACTCGTTATTAGCTATTGGATTGGTTTTACCTTTCATTTCAATATCAGGAATTCTAAGAGGATATTTTTTTGGTAAACAAAAAATGATTCCTCATGTTTTATCAAATATTACTGAAGATGTCACAAGATTAATTAGTATTTTATTATTCACACCGTTTTTTTTAATTAAAGGTTTAGAATTTGCCGTTGCTTTCTTAGTTTTATCTAATATCATTAGTGAATTAACTTCAATTATAATTTTATTCTTCTTCCTTCCTAAAAACTTTAAATTAACTAAAAAAGATCTCACTCCCAGTCTAAATAATATGAAAGATATTTTAGAAATAAGCTTGCCTACTACAGGTAGTAGATTGATTGGAACTATTGGAATGTTTTTTGAACCGATTATTTTTACTTATTTTTTATTAAAATTAGGCTATTCTAATCAATATATTCTTAATGAATATGGTATTTTAAATGGTTATGTTATGCCTCTTATATTATTGCCGTCATTTTTTACAGGAGCAATATCACAAGCGCTACTTCCTATCGTAAGCAATGGTTATGCTAATAACCATATAAAATATACAAGGAGTAAAATTAAACAAGGAATATTTTTTTCTCTACTGATAGGTATTCCCGCTACCATTATTTTTGTTTTAGTTCCTCAAATACCTTTAAAACTTATTTTCAACACTGATCAAGGGATAAATTATATTAAAATTTTAGCTCCGATTTGTCTACTTCATTATATTCAATCACCATTAACCTCTTCATTACAAGCGATTGGAAAATCAAGTGAAGCCATGAAAGATACCTTAGTTGGTATGATTTTAAGAACTATCAGTTTAATTATCTGCTGTTATCTTAATTTAGGAATTTATAGTTTAATCGTCGCTAGTAGCATTAATATAATATACGTTACTATTGCTCATTTTATCAAAATCAAAAAATTAATATAAGTTACTATTTTTTCATATAATTTTATGAGGTCGATTAATTATGAATATAATAGATAAAAATTTCAACGAATTGGTTAATAAAATTAAAAACATGTCGCAAGATGACATTTATGTCAATATTCAAAATAAATTTCATCACTTACCACAAGACATTAAGGATTCATTAGAACAATACTTTAATTTATTTAATTATTGGGGAAAACTAAATGTCTCTTCAAATAACTACCAAGAATTGTTTGAAAAATCACAAGTATTATTCGAACATATCGATGATTTTATTTGGTTATATAATAGACTGGAAGATTATTCTTCTAAAAAAATATTATTTGGAATTTTAAATAATTGGTACCAATATGATTTTATAACTTTAAAAGAATGTATGAATAATCCTTTTAAACATTATTTTGATCTAGATATTATTCCTAATTGCGATAATGAAGTTTTTGTCGATTTAGGTGCTTATACTGGTGATACAACTTTTGATTATATTAATACTTATCAAAATTATAAAAGAATCTATTGTTATGAAATAACTAAAGAAACCCTTTCGATTTTAAAAGACGTTCTAAGTAATTATAAAAATATTGTTTATAAAAATAAAGCTGTTTCCGATCAAAATAATATCTTATATTTAAGCGAAAGTTCTGTTAATGCATCAGCTAACCAAGCATTAGAAATCGGTACCATTGAAATAGAAAGTGTTAGTCTAGATAACGATATCTTAGAAAAAATCGATATGATTAAAATGGATATAGAAGGATCTGAATATAAAGCATTAAAAGGTGCTAAAAATCATATTATTCACGATAAACCAAAGTTGTTAATTTCAGTTTATCACAATAATGATGACTTGTGGCAAATTCCTAAATTAATTGATGAGTATAACCAAAATTATAAATTTTATTTAAGATATTATGGTAATAATATCTATCCAACTGAAATAGTGTTACTTTGTGTACCACAATAATAAAAAAATTCAAGAAAAACTTGAATTTTTTTAATTAACCTATTCTAAAAGCCGGAGCAACACCATTAATATCAATAGCATGAGGATCATTCCAATTGCCATCAAGCATAATACGGTAAAAAGCAGTATTAAGGTGAGCAAAAGCAGAACGTGTCCACCAATAACTTTCAAGTTCTTGATGTCTTTTTATTGCTCCTTTATAATTACTAGTGCTTACATTATTCATTTCATAATAATCTAATTGTCTTGTATTGTTATCGCTCGTATCATTACTTATAATATTACTTGTTCCATTTTTACCATAGATTTCTTTCGTAGCTAACAAATATAATTTGTCGTTAGTTATAAAATTTTCTAAATCTCCACTACCATGACTAGATATTACTTTTGTATCTATTATTACATTTTTTAAATCTTCCGGTAACGAATTATATATATCATTTTTTAAAAATATATATAGTTCACTTGCAGGATATCCCCCTATATTAGTTAAAGTTGAATTTATTTTACGTAATGTGATTATATCAACAAATTCAATCACAAATCCACAAGCAGTTTGCGAAAATTCATTATTACTACATTCAGATGGCGTTGTAATATTGGCTATTCTTACCGTATATGTACCAGCATATTCTCCAGTTAAAGTTACTTCTTTTGTATCTCCTACTTTATATTTACTCATATCCCCATTTTTTACGGCATTAGCTATTGTTTTCCATGAATCATCTTTAAATGATACTGGAGTATGATTTTTACATTCTTCATCATAGCGAAATACATATTGATTATTAATTTCATCCCATTTATATAATACACAACCTGTCATTTCTTTATTAGTCACTGGATTTATCGTCTCAATTTCTAAAAAGCCACTACTTTTTAATTCATTTAAAAATATCGCATTTTCTTCGGTTGAATATCCTAAACTATTTTGAGTACTATAATTATGAGCTGCTTCTAAAATACTATCAATACTTCTTTCTAATGCTGCTTGCTTACTATTTTCGATTGATTTATCGACTATTGGAAAAGTTATTAAAGCTATTATTCCAAGTATTATTATGACTGCTAATAATTCAACTAATGTAAATCCTTTTTTAACATTCTAATTCACCCACTCTTTAAATTCATTATATACGAACTTATATTCAAAAGCAAGTTTCATATAACAAAAAAGGTCATTTTTTCAATGACCAATTTATTATAAGAACATCATCGCTAACGTTAAAATAAGAATATTGACAACTGCAATCGTAACGACAATCTTTAAAGCAAATTTTACCCAAGTTGCATATTCTACTTTAGCTACTGCAAGTCCACCCATAATAGCGCCACAAGTTGGTGTAATTAAGTTAACTAAACCGTTAGCAGCAACTATAGTCATAACAGTTCCTTCAACACTATATCCTAATTGATAAGCAACTGGTCCTACGATAGGTGCTGATAAAGTAGCCAAACCAGAACTAGATGGAACTAAAATAGATAATAGAACATGAATAACATAGTTAAATGGTGCGAATATGATAACTGGAACATTTTTAAGCATCTCAGCAGCATTATAAATTATGTAATTATCTAAATATGTGCTTTGCATTAAAACTGAAGCTCCACGAGCAATAGCGATAATTAAGATTACTCCAACCATATCGTCAGCGCCATCGATAAATGTATCAACAAATTTTTTCTCTCCAGTTCTATTAACAAAACCAATAATAACTGACATAATTAAAAACCACAAAGCTGCTTCATAGAAATACCACTGTCCTAAAGGCATTCCTGTTAACCAACCAGTAAATTTAGGAAATATATCAATACCAAATTCTTCCCAAGGAATAAATCCAACAATCATCACAACAAATGTCAAAGCAAATAAACATAAAGTAATTTTTTGTTTTTTGGATAATTTAACATTATCTAATTCAGTATTAACATGACTTCCGTATTCTTCTTCCGCATTTTTTCTTTCTCTTAACGATAAGAAAGTTGAACCTTTTTTCTTAATAACTCTTTTAGCATAAGCCATTACAAATAAAATAGAAATCAATAAAGTTGTCAGCCATAAAGCTACACCTATACCAATTATAAGTCCTTGATTAACAGCAATTCCTTCAGGCAAGGCGCTAACTGCTGCTCCTACCGCAAATGGATTAATAGTTGATCCTAAAACACCTGAACCTGCTCCTAATAAAACAACTGCTGATGCTACCAAGGTATCCATACCAGCCATTACCATCGTTGCAGATAATAAAGCATAAAAACCAACAGTTTCCTCAAGCATACCATAAGTAGTACCACCAACTGAGAAAATAAACATTAAAATTGGTATTAATATTAACTCTTTACCTTTTAGTTTTTTAACCAAAACTTTAATACCAGTTTCCAAAGCTTCAGTTCTTGCAACAATAGCTAAAAACCCGCCTAGAATAAGAACGAAAATACAAACATCAATCGCATTTTCAAATCCTAAAATAGGAGACAAAAGTACATCTGATAATGTCGCTCCTACAACACCACTACCATTGACAATTTCTTCAACGCCTTCAGCGTTAGTAACAAATTCTGCTTTAGGTAGAAAATGTGAAACAATTCCTAAAGCAAATATTAATATGAAAATTATCGAAAAAGCGGTTAGAAAACCTTTTCTTTTTTTCTTTGCCATATTATTCTCCCTTTCTAACGATTACTGTGCCAGTTTTACCTAACAAAGCATCCTTGATTTTACCTAATGAGGTAATAATTGCTTGTCCATCTTTTTTATGTGATACATAATCTATACATGCTTCTATCTTAGGAAGCATACTGCCTGCTTTAAATTCATCATTCTTCATATATTCTTTTGCTTGTTTAACTGTTAAAAAGTCTAATTTTTGTTCGTTTTCCTTATTAAAATTAATCGCTACTTTTTCGACAGCTGTCAATATTAAGAAAATATCAGCGTTCAGATCAATCGCTAGTTTCGCGCTAGTTTTATCTTTATCAATAACCGCATCAACTCCAACTAGGCTATTACGTTTTTTAATAACTGGTATGCCTCCACCACCTGCTGCTATAATTACATTATGTTTATTGCTTAAGTCCCTAATAACCTTACCCTCAACTACCTTTAATGGATTAGGACTAGCAATAACTCTACGGTAACCTCTTCCAGCATCTTCTTTAAATACAAAACCTTTTTCTTTAGTTAATTCATCTGCTTCTTTTTTTGTATAAAAGTTGCCAATTGGTTTAGTTGGATTAGAAAAAGCTTCATCTTTACTATCAACTAAAACTTGAGTTATAACAGTAATACAATTTTTACGCATATTTCGTCTAAATAACTCTTTTTGAATTGATTGCTGCAAATGATATCCAATATATCCTTGACTCATGGCGCCACATTCAGCAAATGGCATATCAGGAGTATCGATTTCTTCATGTGCTACTTCCATTGCTAAGTTGATCATACCCACTTGAGGTCCATTACCATGAGTTACAACAATATCGTAACCATCTTCGATAATATCAACAATATTTTTAGCGGTACTCTTGATTAAATTTAATTGTTCACTAGGGGTATTACCTAAAGCATTACCCCCTAGTGCAATGACGATTTTTCTTTTCATTTATATAAAGTCGCGAACATAATAGCTTTAATGGTATGTAATCTATTTTCAGCTTCCTCAAAAACTCTTGACTGTTTTGATTCAAAAACTTCATTAGTTACTTCCATTTCTGTCAAACCAAATTTTTCATGAATTTCTTGACCAATCGTTGTTTTTAAATCATGGAATGATGGTAAGCAGTGTAGAAATATTGCATTTGGATTAGCAATACTCATTAGTTCTTTGTTTACTTGGTAAGGTTTTAATAGATTAATTCTTTCCTCCCAAATACTTGCATCTTCACCCATTGAAACCCACACATCAGTATATAATACATCAGCATTTTTAACAGCTTCTTTAGGATCTTCAATAAATTCAATTGTCGAATTATATTTTTTAGCAAACTCTTCACATTGTTTTACTAATGGTTCTTCAGGTACTAATTGTTTTGGACTACAACAAACAAAGTTAATTCCCAATTTAGAACAAATAACCATTAAAGAATTAGCGACATTATTTCTGCCATCACCTAAGAAAACTAATTTTTTACCTCTAATTTCACCAAATTCTTCTTTAACAGTCATAATATCTGCTAACATTTGAGTTGGATGAAATTCATTAGTTAAACCATTCCAAACTGGAACTTTAGAATACTTGGCTAATTCTTCGACGATTTCCTGATCAAAACCACGATATTCAATGCCATCATACATTCTCGATAAAACACGAGCCGTATCTTCGATACTTTCTTTTTTGCCCATCTGTGAACCAGTTGGTCCTAAGTAAGTAGCTCCCATACCTAAATCATAAGCTCCAACTTCAAAAGCACATCTTGTTCTAGTTGAATCCTTTTCAAAAAGTAAAACAACATTTTTACCTCTTAAATAAGCATGTGATTTTTTATTTTTTTTCTTCTCTTTGAAAAGAATAGCAAGTTTAATTAAATAAGTAATTTCTTCTGGTGTGTAATCGATTAGTTTTAAAAAATCACGACCATAAAAATTCATTTTACATCTCCCTTTCTAATGGCATACTCATACATCTTGGTCCACCACGTCCTCTTGATAATTCAGCACTTGGCATTTCCAAAACTTTAATACCATGATTTCTTAATACTTCATTTGTTTCATTATTTCGATCATAGACAACAACAACTCCAGGAGCAATACATAAAGTGTTTGAGCCATCATTCCATTGTTCACGTTCAGAAGCAATCTTATCGCCTCCCGCACAAGGAATAAGTGTTATTTGACGACCTAAATAATGTGACAAAATATTTTCCAACGAATCATTAATCTCTTTAACATTCAAATCTTCATCACTATCAGGTACATCGCCTTCAGTTATTTCAAACACTTGAAGAGTTTCCATAATTCCAGGATGATATGTAAATTTATCGTAATCTATTTGTGTAAATACGGTGTCTAAGTGCATGAAAGCACGACTATTAGGAATGTTAAAAGCCAATATTGTATCAATCTTACAATCCTTATCTTTAAATAAATTTTTAGCAATTTGATCAATAGCTTCAGGACAAGTTCTTTGTGAATAACCAATAGCTAAGATATGTTCATTCAAATTTAGAACATCACCGCCTTCAATATGATGAGGAAGATAGCGATCATAGTAAAGAGTCAATTGATCTTTATATTCTGGATGATATTCAAAAATATATTCGGCATAGATTGTCTCTCTATTTCTTGTAACTGAATACATCTTATTTAAAGAAACACCATGCCCAATACTAGCAAAAGGATCTCTTGTAAAATATAAGTTAGGCATTGGTTTAGCCAAAAATTTTGATTCTTCACTAACTAAATCAACTAATGATTTTTCAATTTCTCTTTTTTCCCGATCTAATTCACCAATTTGAATTCCTTCCATTGTTTTTAAAACTAGTTCTTTAGGATCCTCAATATTATTTAGATATTCATATACTAAATTCTTATATTTAGGAGTCCTAATTCCTGCTTCATAGATAAATTGTTTTAAGAACTTTTCTTTAATACCAGGATTAAACATTAAAACCTCAGCCATCAAATCTTCCAAATATACTACTTCGATACCGTTTTCCTTTAAAAGATTTGCAAAATAATCATGTTCTTTTTGTGCCACTGGTAGATAAGGAATATCATCAAATAATAACTCAGATAATGTATCAGGTGTTAAATTTAATAATTCTTTACCAGGGCGATGCAATAAAACTTTTTTTAATTTTTTAATTTCACTATCAACTTTAATAGCATACATATAAATTCCCCTTTCAATTCTTCAAAAATTCTTTTAATCTTTCCGTTTGTGGATTATTAAATAATTCTTGTGGACTACCACTTTCTAAAATTTTCCCATCATCCATAAAAATTATTTTAGTTGCAAAATTATAAGCAAAATTAAGTTCATGTGTTACCACAATCATCGTTATACCTGACTTTGCAACTTCTTCCATTAAATTCAGTACTTCTTCAATCATTTCCCTATCCAACGCTGACGTCGGCTCATCAAATAAAATTACTTTCGGATCAGTCATCAAAGCTCTTATTATGGCTACTCTTTGTTTCTGACCGCCTGATAAATCAGCAGGATAAGCATTCTCTTTATCATCTAATTTTATTTTTTTTAAATAATCTTTAGCTTTTTCAATAGCAGTTTCTTTATTCATTAATTTTGTTTTAATAGGCGCTAAAGTAATATTTTCTAAAACCGTTAAATTTTCAAATAAATTAAACGATTGAAAAACCATTCCTATTTCATGAGTTTTACTAATTTTATTAATGTCTTTATCACAAAAATTTATCTTTCCACTAGTAGCTTTTTCTAATCTTCCTAAACATCTAAGTAATGTACTTTTACCACTTCCTGAAGGACCAATAATTACTATTTTTTCTCCATTTTCAACTACTAAATCTATTTTTTTTAAAACTTCAACTTTTCCAAACTTTTTAACTAGTTTCTTAACTTCGTACATGGTTTAGTTTCCTTTCTAACATTCTCATTAGTCTAACTAATAAGAATGTAAAGAATAAATAAATTAAAGCTGAAACAATAAGTGGAAAGAAATAGTCATAAGTCCTACTAGAAACAATATCGGAAGCTTTTAACAACTCAACAATCCCGATATATCCAGCTACGGAAGTATCTTTTAAAAGTGTAATAAATTCATTACCTAAAGCGGGAAGCATACTTCTTAAAACTTGTGGGAAAATAATATAACGCATCGTTTGAAAATAAGATAAACCTAAAGTTTTTGCTGCTTCTTTCTGCCCATCGCCAATTGATAAAATACCTGATCTTATTATTTCTGATACATAGGCAGCCGAGTTTAATCCAAATGTTAATATACCAACTAACAAAATGGGGATATCAATACTCTTGAAAACAACATAATACAAAATCATTAACTGTAATAAAACAGGTGTTCCTCTTATAATATAAACATAGAAATCACATATTTTAGTGAGAACCTTTAAATGTTTTGTCTCTTTATTATAATCTTTAATTAATGATATAACCATACCCAAAACAATTCCAATTATAACCGCTAATAAAGCAATTATTAAAGTATTTTTAAGACCATCTAAAAAATACAAATATCTATTTTCATATATAAAAGTTTTATAAAACATATCACCTATTTCATTAAAAAAACTCATTTATTACTCCGAATATTTAATAACATATTCTTCTATCTTATTTTCATCGATTAATCTTTGTAAAACTTTATTTATCGTATCTAATAATTCTTGATTACCTTTTTTTACAATCATACCATATTTATCGGTAAATAAAATCCCATCTAATATTTTTAACTCATCATTTTCTTTAACTAATTCTTGCGCTGGTAATTGATCCATAACAATACAATCAGATTTTCCAGCTTTAACATCTTCAGCAGCAGCTAAATATTTCTTTTGAGCTATTACTTTTGCATCTTTGTAATTTTCATTAACATACATATCAGCTGTTGTTCCAAGTTGAACAGATATCGTTTTATCTTTAATGTCATCAAGAGTTTTGATATCACTATCCTTTCTTACAACAACTACTTGGTTAGATACGACATATTCAATCGAAAAATCAACTTCTTCTTTTCTTTCGTCAGTAATACTCATACCAGCTGCTCCAAAATCAGCTTTGCCAGACTTGACTTCATTTATAATAAAATCAAATGCAATATCTTTAACGACTAATTCTTTTCCTAATTCCTTAGCAATCTCTTTTCCAATTTCGATATCTACTCCTACAATTTCGCCGTTTTCATAAAATTCATAAGGAGCAAAACCGGCTTCTGTCACCATTACTAATTCGTTTTCATTTCTTCCACAACCAACTAGTAACAAAGCCAAGACTACTATAACTAACTTCTTTAACATCTATCCCTCCTATATTATCTAATAAAATTATATCATTCAAAATAAAAAAAGTAAATTAATTTTATCATTAATTCGACAAATTAACTCACTTTTGTATAATTAGTTCATTACTATATAATAATTACCATATATATAAAATTTAAACTCGCTTATATCTACTTTATCAATGTTTTCTTTTTGAACAATATAAATACTTTCTTTATCTAAATTTTTAATATCTTTTATTTCTTTTATATCAGTATTTAAAACAGCATTATAAGTGTCTATATAAATTTTAAATCCTCCATCATTGTTAAAATTCAAATAATATTTTTCTTTGTCAATATTTTTAACAAATAAAATTCCTTCTTTTAAACCATTACTGAAACACCCACTATGGTTAATTTCATCATAATAACTGTTGTAAAAAAATACATTATAGCTTACAAATAAAATAATATAAATAAAACTAATTAAAACCATAAACGTTCTTTTATATTTTATCTTTTTATAAATTAAGTATAAACCATAAACAGTTAAAAATAATAAAGGATACCAAATAATATTTAGACGATTAATATTAGTTCCATTAATAAATACTCCAACAAAAAGACTTAAAAATGTCCATAGAATAAATAGTTTTATTCCGATATTTTTTTCCTTTTTTATAAAATAATAAATTATACCAATAAATATAAATATAATTGAAATGTGATAAGTTGTTCCAAAAATATTAGTGGCATTCCATTCTAAATAATCATATTGTTTAAAAATAATATTGAATAAAGTTTTTAGGTTTTCTAAAAGTTGAAAAATAATATTATTAGAAAATAATAGCATATCATCAGTTCTAGTTGAATTCGGAAAATATTTTATCGTAAATATTCCCAAATTAATACTTTCATTTATTTTAAAGAAATTAATAATGTACATAATTAGCAAAGGTGTGAAAGTAACAAAATAAATTAAGATACAAATAATTAAGTCTTTTAAAGTTACTTTTTTATTTATAAATAAATATATAGCACTTATTAAAAGAAAAAATGGAACAAAATAAATTGCTATACCATACGTATACATAGTAAGGCCAAAAAATATCATTGATAAGTAAAGAAAAATTTTTTTATCAGTTATCCCACGATACAATAAATATATAGATATTAAAGCAAAATGAGGAAACATATTACAATCAATTGACCATTTTGATTGTAGTATGTGCCAAGGACTAATTGCCAAAAAAGCCAAAGCAACTAAAGCAACTTTTTTACTTTTAAATATCCTTTTAGCAAAATCATAGAAAATAAATAAACTAATTAAGCTAATTAAAATCATTGGCAATCTAATTGAAAATAAAGAAAAACCAAATATTTTAATGAAAAAAGCCATAATATAAGCAAGCATTACACTTTGTCCAGCAAATCCCCAAGCTTCTAGGTAAACAGGAAAAGAAACCCCAGTTAAGTCTTTCCCTGTTTCAGCAATTGCCTTAGCATTTAAAGCAGTCATTGATTCATCAACATTTAACTCTAATAAATCAGGCCATTGATAAACTCTAACTAAAATAGCGATTAATAAAATAGTTATAAATAAAATTTTAAAATAATTTTTTTTAATAAATTTCATATCTTTCCAAACCTCTTATCCAATTTTTAAAAATTTTGTATCGACAATTGAATATAAATATAGATTAATTACTTTATTAGTTTTAGTTGTGACAAATTCTTTATAGCCATTTAATTGTTTTAAATATTTATCATCCTCAACATTTTTTAATTTATAATCGATTATATCAATATGATCATCGTACTCTAACATAAGATCGATAATTCCGTGATATTTTGTATCATCCTTAATATACATAAATTCATATTCTTTATATATTTTAGCATATTTAATATTCTTTAAAACATCACTTTTTAAAAAATTATTAATTTTTTCTTGATAAAATTTATTTTCTAAATTTATTTCTTGATTAAAATCTAAATTTTCTAATAATTCGTGAAAATATGTTCCAAATTCTAATATCTTTTTCTTATCTTTAGTAATTACTTCATTTATTTTTTTAGAAAAACTATTTTCTTTTATTTCTTCGTTAGGAATATTAATATTTTCGACTTTTAATTCTTTAAATTCTGAAATATCATAATTATTTTCTTTGATCAAGTTATAATCTTTAGTTAAATTAGGAATTTCTACTTTAATTAAATATTTTTCTAATCTATTTTTAACTGAATTAATAATATCTAAAAAACTACGATATTGTTCTTTAAGATTATTTTTTAATACTAATTCATTATTAAAGCTATTTATGTCACTATATGGTATAACCATTATCATTTTTTCTTTGGCTCTTGTTAGTGCCACATAAAATAACCTTATTTTTTCTGATATTTCTTCTTTTATATAATCATCTTTAATTAGTGTTTTATAAATAGTATTGCCGATACCTTCATCAAAATATGGTGTGATTATACCATATTTATTACTATATAAAAACTTTTCATTCAACTCACTAATATTAAAACTTTTATATAAATTAGCAAAATAACAAATATGATATTCTAAACCTTTTGACTTGTGAATTGTCATTATTTTAACGGCATCGCCTAAATCATTATTGATTTGATATTTTATCTGATAATTTTCCCTAATCATCTTGTCTAAATGGTTAGAAAATAAAACAATATCATAATCAATTAAATTATTTGCCATCTCAATTATCTCGTCAATTTTAATTAAACTCGCTTCAATATTACCAATAGTAATTAATTTTTCATAAAAATTAAACTTCTTTAAAATCTCATTAATTATATAAGAAGGACTAAAATCTAAAGATATCTCTTGAGCTTTTTTAAATAAATCACTATCATAATAATTTTTATTTAAAAAATATTTAAAAATGATATCGTCTTTTTCATTATAAATAAAACTTCGCATAATACTTATAAATAAATATCTAAAATCACTATCATATTCTTTATTTTTAACTTTTATCACAAATTTAATTAAATTATTTAAAACATAAATATCTTGATCATTGTTCATCTTTTCTTCTTTTAAAATATTTAAAGGTATTTTATGATATTCAAATATTTTTTTAAATAAATCAAAATTACTAGAGCGATCCAATAAAATAACAAAATCACTATAACGAACATTTCTTAATATTAATTCATCCTTGTCAAATATTTGATAATTATTATCGATTTTATTTTTTATATCACGAGCAATTAAAAAACACTCTACTTCATCTTTACTAAAATTATTATTGTCTTTTTCATATTCTAGTATCTCAAGATTATAATCTTGCTTAGTTGCTCCTTCATTGATATAAGAGTCATTACCAAATATCATTTGGTGTGTCTTTAAATAATCTGCTCCTCCAATATCATCATTCATAATTAAATTAAAAATTAAATTAATATCATCTAAAACTTCTTTTCTTGAACGAAAATTTTTATTTAAATCGATTTTAATTCCACCAATTTTTTGGGAATAATTATCATACTTATTTTTAAAAATATTTGGGTTCGCATTTCTAAAGCGATAAATTGATTGCTTAATATCTCCAACCATATAAACATTATTAGAAGAAATATATTTAATAAATTCTTCTTGTAAATCGTTGGTATCTTGGTATTCATCGATCATAATTTCTTTAAAATTGTTTTTTAATTCTAAAGCGACATTATCATTTTCTTTAACTATTTTAATTGCAAGCAATGCAATATCATTAAATTCATATAAATCATTTTGTCTTTTATAAAAATTAATTTTTTTAGTTAATTCTAAAATAATATCAATTATAACTTTAACATAATCTTCAGTTTTTAAAATTGTCTCTTTTATCTTATCGACGCTATCATAATTACATAATTCATTAATAGATTTAATTTTTTTATTGAGTTTATCTTTAATTTTTTTAGCCTCATCTAAAGAACCACGCGGTAAAGGTGGTAATTTTAAAATAGAATTGTTTTTTATATCAAGATAAATTTCACTATTTAAAAGCGCATTTATTACTTCATATAATTTATTTAAATATTCACTATCCACATAATTACTTAATTCACCTATTATATCTTCAAGTGATAAAATTTGCTTTTTAATATAAATTAAATAAGAATTTATATCTTTATCAATATCACTAAATTGATAGTTTTCTAAATAAGCAATTTTATCGATTAACATATCTAATTTATCATTTATAGTTAAAATTTGTTTTCTAATTTCTTTATCATCTTTAACACAAAAATCATTAATTAATTTTTTAAAATTAGTGTCATTTTGATATTTATTTTCAAATATTTCATCTAAAAACTCTTCTTTTTTTATTTTAACAACTGATTCCTCAATAATATTTACATCTTTTGCTATATTAATTAAATAATGATATTTCTTAACAACCGATAAAGCAAAACTATCGAAAGTTGTAATATAAGCTGCATCAATCATATCTAATTCTTGAACTAGATTTTCTTTTTTGATTTTTTTTCTAATTCGTTCTTTCATTTCACTAGCTGCAGCTTTAGTGAAAGTTAAAATAAGTAATTCGTTAATATGAATACCTTGTTTTAATTTATCGATAACACGTTCACTTAAAACCGCTGTCTTACCGCTTCCTGCACCCGCACTGACAATAATATTTGTCCCACTTTTATAAATCGCATCATTTTGTTCTTTAGTCCACACTGGCATTATCATCACCTCCAATATCGACAATATCTTTTTCTTGGTAGTAGCAAATATCTATAAACGGACAATATAAACAACCTATGTTCTCACCATCTAATCTTTTAGGATTAATAGCAAATGAACCATTTAAAATATTATCACGAGCAAAATTTATTTTCTCATCGACAGTTTCAATTAATTTATCTATTTCTTCATCATTAATCATTTTCGCATAATGACTAAAACCATTACTAGTAGTTTTTAAAGATTTAATTACTTGGCTATTCTCATAAGTCTTATCAAATTTTTCTAGAATATCTAAATTTTCATTAGTATAACCTTGAAGTTTTAAATTATTTTCTTTAAGTTCTACATATGAATGATTATTATCCCTATTAATTTCATTATTTAATATTTTTTGTAAATAAAAACCAGCTATTTTAATATTTTTAAACTTTAATTCTTTTGATAAATATAAATAAATTGGTAACTGCATTTCTAATCCATATTTAGTATTATCGATATCTAAAATAGGATTACCAGTTTTATAATCAATAATACACAATATTGTTTGATTATCTTCTTCTTTATATAAAATCTTATCGATTACCCCCATAAAGGTAACTTTAATGTTAGTACTTTTATCGATAAATATCTTTTGTTCATATAAAGCCTTATTTAAATTTAAACTTTGATATTGTTTTTTTATTGTTTCGATAATAAATTTTAATTCATTTTTTAACTTTTCAACGAAAAATTTCTCTTTATGATTAAATTGATATTCTTGATTATCTAAAAATGTTTGATATTCTTTTTCAAAATCAAATTCATCGTTAAAAGCTTTTGACAAAACATAGTGAAATAAACTGCCTAAAACAGTTTGATATGTTTCTTCAAACTTATTAATTTTTAAAATATTATTTAAATAATATCTAAAACTGCATTTATAATAATTATCAATACTAGAATAAGATAATAATAAATTATTATTTAAATATTTTAATAAATCTTCCTTTTCTATTTTATTATATTTATTATCATATTTTCGATAATTTAAATCATAATTATTTAAATAAACTAAATTTTCTTCTTTTACTCCGTATTTAATTAATTTATCTAAAGAATTAGTTAAAACAATTTTATTATAAAAATCTGAATGTTTAAAATTCGTTTTATAATTTTTAATTATTTTTAAATTTAAATCTTCGTTTAAATTAGATATTAAATATTTTTCTTTATTATCTTGTAATTTATAAGTTATATATAAATTTTTAATACTGTTAATTTTGTTAATTATTTTTACTTTTTCTAATTTATTTAATTCATTTGAAGTAAATAAACCCAATTTTGCTTTTTCTTCATCATTAAAAAAATCTTCATCTTTATATATGATTGGTATAACCCCATAGTTAAAACCTAAAATAAAAATGTGATCATAGTCATCTACTTTACTATCAAATGATATTAACTTGACACTATTTTTTAATTCTCTATCTTTAATTTTAGTATGTTTTAAATCATAAATTATTAAGTCTTTAACGTCATTTATATCATATTCAATGTATTTGTTGTAAATATCGATCACTTTGTTTATAATATCTTGATTATTAAATCTTTTTTTTATTTCTTCAATTACATTCTCACTTAAATTATCGATAAAATATTTACCGATTGTTGTCTGATAAAAATTGGTATCATTAGGAATATCGATTGGGATATTATAAAAATATCCTACTCTTTTTAAAATAGAATAATAATTATTTGTTACTCCCATTAATTTTATTTTATTAATATCGATTCCTTGCTTTATTAATTCAGCTATTTTATCAAAAACAAATTCTACTTCTTCATTTATTGTTTTAAATTCATAAACACTATCATGAATATATTTACATTTTTCTTTAATAGTAGTAATCTTTTTATTCGTTAATAATTCTAAATCAAAATTACTTAAATTATATCCATAAACAACAATATTTTTAAAATTAATTTTTTTTACTTTGACTAAATTTTTAACCTCATTTTTTAATTTTAATAAATTATTTAACTTTGTATTATTTGAATCTACTTCTTTAAGATATAACATATTATCTAAATAGATTTTAGCCACTTCATATTTTAAGCCATATTTTTCCATTAAAAAAAGAATTGCTTTTTCGTCATATTCAAAAAAAGACTTTCGCAAATTTTCTAAAGTGATATATTTTATACTCATTAATGGTTTTTCCTTTGTTACCTCTAAAATAACATCTTCCTTAATATCATTAGGTAATATAAATAATGTATTATCGGTTAAGTAATCTAAATAAGTCATAATTCACCTACTTCTTATATAATTATATCAAAACTTTCATATAGTTAAAAATATTTCTCAAAATTTATATAAATATATGTTAATTTTTCTTCTAATTCTTCATATAATTGATCTTTTGGCATAAAAAAGCCATTTTTAAACATTTTTAGAACCAAAACAGCAACACCAATTACAACAACAATTCCTAAAGATGAGCTAAAAGCGTATTCAATTTTATAGAAATCTAGTTTTTTTGTATCTTCATTATATCCAACAATAATAAAAGATGCCACTGCAATAATTAAAGTCGTTAAATTCCCGATAAAACCAGTTTTAATTCGATTTGGAACTTTTTTTCTATAATGTGATATGCATAAATTTATTTCATCCTTTTTAGTAATATTATTGCTTTTCAAAATATCTACCAAATTTAAAACATCTTGATTCTCAATAATATCAATATAATTTTTAAATTTTTTTGTTCTATCATTATTAGTACTTTTTAGATATTTTTTAAAATCAACAATTATCCAAATTCTAATAGTAAATATAAATATAACAAAATAAGCTATAAATAAGAAATATTTGTTTATTCCATTAAAATAAAGAAGTAAAGTTTGGATTGATTACAATAAATTAGACAGAAAAAATGTGGATATGCAATTACTCCACCAAAAACAAGTAATTCAAATAGTATTATAGATTTAGATGATAACTTAATAACAATTTTAAAAAAACATTATGAAAAAGAAAGTAAAATATATAGTTTTAGTAAAAATATGTTTATTTTTGGTAATGTCAGATTTTTAGCTCAAACTACTTGTAATAATAATTTAAAAAAATATGTAAAAAAAGCTAATGTCAAATACATAAGTCCACACGGTTTTAGACATTCCCACGCAAGTTTGCTTATTAATTTAGGTTGTGATAGTTATGATGTTGCACAACGTCTAGGTGATACTCCAAAAATAGTAGAAAATACATATTATCATATGTTTACTAAAAAGAAAAAACATACTTTGGAATTGTTAAACAATTTAAAATAAGTGGTAATTAGGAGGTAATTATTTCACGACATATTAAAACCCTTATAAAATAAGGGCTTATTTTTATATGGAGCGTATAAAGAAGAAGTCGAATAACTTTTCTTACGCCAATAATCAGGTAAGTAATAACTACTAACTAGTAAAATTATATCACAACATTTACATTTTGAAACAAAAAATGTCTAATTTTACATTGAAATTATGAAAAATTCAAGAAATATGCTATAATTAATATGATTGGAGATGATTTATATGAAAGAAAATATCGATTTAGGTGCTGCAATTGAAAAAATTCAAAATTATGCTATCAACTCTTTTCAACCTAGTTATGTTCGTGCAGATAGTAAACCAGCCGATGTTGCAAAATATTCTGACTTTATAGAACTACCACATGATATAATTGACCAAGTTCCAGATGTAATCTTAAAAGTATATGGCGAAGAAAAAGGTGCTTTGGAATGGAAGAAAATTGCAACAGCTGTCTTCAAATTAACAGTAGTATCTGATGTACGTGTTGAAGTAACTAGATTAATGCGAGCTCTTTTAGCAGTATGGGACGAAGAACGTAAATTTATGTATAAAGGAAAAGATGGAAAAGACTATACTTCTTTTGAACAAGTTAGGTCAGTAAATGAATTTTATGCACAACAAGAAAATCCTACAATAGAACAAGGAAGAAGTAGATAAAAACTATAGGAGATTATATATGTTTGTAAAAAATAAAGTTATTGATAAAGACGAAATTCAAAGAGTAATTGAAAGTAGAGATTTAATAACATATGATTCATTAAAAAAAGAATGGGATGATGTGGAAGAAACTAGTAAAGAATTAGGAATAGAACCTACAAATAAAGAATTTAATTTTTATGAAATGTATGAAGTTGCCTTTAGTTGCAATTTGTATGGTTTAACTTTAGATGAATTAGAATATATAGTCGAGAATAATTTATTTGGTTTTGATGAAAATAATATACTTGATTATAGATGTAAAATGAGTATTGAAAGAAGAATTAAATATTATAAACAAATTCTTTCTGATTTAACTAATTGCATTCAAAAAGGTAATGTAGGAAGTTATTTTAGTAAATATGGAGATTTATTTCACATGAGTGGTGGTGGATTACAAATAGCATCATTTTTGGGTTTAAATAGAAATGGTGTTGAACTTACTTCAGAAGGTGAGAAATTAAAAGTTTGTATAGAGAACATTAGACAATTACATTACAACGAAATTAAACAGAGGTCTGCGACAGCTAAACATGGATCAGTTCATAGATAATATTTACAATGTAAATACTACATACAAAAGTCGTGGCACGTTATGAAATTACAAAGTAATTTTGTAAGTGGCGATAGACTTTTATAAATATATTTTCATTACGAAGTTTTGAAAATATATAATTGCAATTTATTGCAATTCAAAAAACATAATTATTGCTTGAACGATTAGTTCTTGCTTAATTATGTTTTAGGGTTTCAAAAGGGAGTATTCCCTTTGCACACCTATTGGCTCTGCCAATAGAGAAGTGTGTTTTATCTATTGGAAATAGATATTACCGACAAGCGAATGCTTGTCTTTTTATATGTCTATATCAAGGTCATCATAATCTTTATCATAACCATAGTTTTGTTCATAGATATAATCATTTATTTCATCTTCTCTAGGTGTGCCATCTGCTATATCGTGTAAATCTCTATCATTATAATAATCTAGTTGATGATATGAAGTAATTTCTTTAACTATATCATCTTTATCTTTTTCAGTTCCTATATGGAGCAATTTATTAAAGAACTTTTTTAAAGTTTGGAGCATTACATTTAAGAAGTTATGTAGTCTTCGATTTTCTTTTTGTAGTTCTTCGTTTTTATGTTCTAGCTTTCTAACTTCAACTTCTACATTATGCTTTTCTCGTTCCATTTCACGATATTTTTTAGTATAGTCTTCTAGTTCTTTAAATAATGCTTGATTATTTGGCATATCTTTAATTACTCTTTTTGAGGTATTCATAAAATCTTTAAGTGTGTCATAAGTTTCTTTATCAATTTTAACTTCTTTACCAGTAATTGTAGGTTTAGAAGTTTTTAATTTTTCTTCTAGTATTCCATAATCTCTAGTCATAAGATAATTTTGTTTTTCCATACGATTATCTAGTTTTCTTGTAAGTTTTTTAAATTCTTTAATAGAGATATGTTCGTTGTCACTATTTTTAATACCTCTTTCTAACTTAAAACCATTATCATTCATTCGTTTCCAATACTTATCTTGAAGTTCACTAATATATTCGCCAGACTTCATATAATACTTTTTAGAAATAGTATATTTTTCTGTATTAGTTCTTTTATCAAACTTTTTAATTAAAGGAACAACTACACAATGCAAATGTGGTGTTTTTTCGTCCATATGAACGACACTATGTAAAACTTGTTCTTTTGTATAACCTAAATCTTCATAAACGAAATCCATACAAGAATCTGCCCATTTTTTTATTTCTCTTTTACTCATATTTTTAAAGAATTCATTATCACTAGTAAACATTAATTCATCAGCAACAACGCTATTTGAATCATCTAGCATTTTATCAAATGACTTTCTTCGATCTTCTCTTGTTGTTTTTTGCTTTTCTTCATATTCTTTTTTATATTCTTTAACTAGTTCATAATAACCTTTGGAATATCTTTCATTTAAAGGAACAATTTCTATATTATTTTTTGACTTTGACATATCTATATCAGGATTAGATTTATAAGATTTTTTATCTCTTTTGTTATGAGCACCGATTTCGCCTAAATCTTTAAGTGTATTTATCGATTCACTTCTAAATATTGCATAACTCATTATCTCTTAAAACCTCTCTAACTTTCTCGAAATAACCTTTATAAACTTGTTTACCATTAGGAGCAATCACATTAGTTAAATCTATTGTAATTACTGCAAGTTGTAAATTTTTATTTTTATCAAATTTATCTTTGTCTAGAGCTATAAGTCTTATTATCTTTTCTATTTCACAAGTGCTTGGAAATGTTATATCTTTTAAATCATCATCAGTATCTATTTCATAATAATTAAGTTTATAATCACTTCCTAGAGTAGTGCATAATTTATCAAAATATTTTCTAGCATTTTCTTTTGTTTTTGCTTCCCAATTCATACGAAGTGGATAACCATAATCATCTTCAAAAATATTGAAGTTATAAGGTGTCCCATACATAACATGATTATTTCTCATATCTGCTAAAAATGATTCTCTAAAATTACCACTAGTTATATTTATTTCTTTATCTTTCTTTTCTATTTCGATAAAGTCGATATATTTAGCAAATAACTTTTGTTTCTTTTCTCTAGGTGTATTTAACCATTTATTTAAGTTAATAAAGAATAATTCAGGTTTAACAAATTCATCTATTTGTTGTTTATCTTGTAATATAAGTAAATCATCAACTGTGAAACTTAAATTTTCATATTGTTTTTGTTCTTGATATTTTTTAGTTAAATTATTTTTATTAAATTCAATTTGCTTTATTTCATTCTCAAAATCTTCAATTTTTAAAATACCTTTGATATAAGCATTTTTAATTCTATCTAGTTGTTTATCAAGTTCTTTAATTTCTTTATCATAATCAATTTGTTTATTATCTAATTTTGACTTAATAAATGGTGTATAGTAATCATTGATAAGTTCATCTTGTTTATTTAATTCAATTAAGAAACCTTTTAATTGTTCTTCAATATCAATTTCACTAAAATAAGTTTTACATTTCTCACATTTGTAGTAATAATATTTTATACCATTCTTTTTAGTGGTAGCACTTCCACCTAGAAAACAACCACATTTAGAACATTTAAGTTTATTAGTAAATAGATATGTTGCTGTTCTTTCATAATGTCTTGCATTTCGTTGTTTTTGATATTGGCAATCTTCCCATTTTTCTTTACTAACTAATGGTTCAACGACATTTTCATAATATGTAGGGTGTTTTGTACTTCTTCCATGCACATAATCGCCTTTATAAATCTCATTTGTTATCATTCTACTTATTGTTGAATCTAACCAATTTGTTTTACCTAAAACTTTTTCTTTGTTATAAATATTAGCAATAGTTTGATAACTTTTACCCTCTAAATATAAATCATATAATCTAACTATTATGTCTTTTGTTAAAGGATCGGGTATCATTTTTTTATCTATTCGTTGATAACCTAAAGGTAAAGGTCCTGGAATATGACCTGCCTTAATGGCTCCGACAAGTCCAAATTTAGTTCTTTCAGAACATTTTTCTATTTCATTTTGACTTACACTAGTCATTATTCTCATAACCATTCTACCATTTGAAGTAGTAGTATTAGATTCATCAGCCATACAATCAATATCACATTCATAATCATTAACAAACTTCATAAGTTTTTCAATATCAAAAACACTTCTTGTTAATCTATCTAGTTTAAAAGCAACAATTACATTTATTTTTTTATCTTTAATATCTTGTATCATTTCTTGATACGCTGGTCTTTTATCATCTTTTGCACTTATTCCTTCATCCGCATATACTTTATAGATTTCATAACCTTTGAATTTACAAAACTCTCTTAATTTTTCTTCTTGTTCTGGTAAACTAAAACCCTCTCGTTTTTGGTCTAATGTTGAAACTCTTTTATAAATACCTGCAATTTTCTTTTCTTCATTCATAAATTATCATCTCCTTTTCTTCAAAAAAAGAGGTGTCAAAAGTATTAAGCAACTAATACTACTGACACCTCTTAAAATCTAATTTAGAATAATATTTACTTATAAATACGAATCTCATACTATTTTTCCCCCTAAATAGACATAAGTCTTCTTGGCTGATTATTCTATCACTTTTTTAAGAAATGTCAAATCATTGGCTTAAAAATGGCTTTTAATGTGATTTTCAAAGTCTTTAAACTTTATTTTTTCATTATAGCCATTAACAAATATGTCATCACATTCATCAAACATTAAATATTCAATATTATTAACTTTAATAATATGTGGTTTTACATAAGCAATATTTGTTCCCTTAATACTTTTAATATTTCCATTTGTAATAGTAGGTTTAGCACAAGCAAACTTACAAATCATTTCAACCTTTCTTTTTAGTTCAATACTTATCTCTAATTCTTTAGTTTCTATTGTTAACATATAATCACTCTCACTTTCTTAAATAACAAAAAAACTAACTATTTCTAGTTAGCATTTATTACTCTCGAAATATAAAAGTTCGAGTTTCCTATCATATTGGAGCAAGTGAGCGGAATCGAACCGCCGTCCCAGCCTTGGCAAGGCCGTATACTAACCGCTGTACTACACCTGCAAAACTAAACATAATTATACAATAATTATATTCAATTGTAAATAGTTTTTTAAAAAATTATTAAATAAGCATAATAACAGATAAACAATGAAACCATTATTAAACCTTCTACTCTACTAATTGTTCTTTCACTCCTACTTAAAAAATAAAACATGGAAGCCGATATTATAACAGTCAATAAATCGATATAATTAAAAGCAAAACTAGAAATAGTTCCATAAATTAAGGTTGGAAGACCTAAAACTATACAAATATTAAATATATTAGTACCTATAATATTACCAACCGTCATATCAAACTCACCTTTTTTTGCCGAAGTAATAGTAATCATTAATTCTGGTAATGATGTACCTATCACTATTACAATCATTGAAATTAATTTAGTAGCAATATTTAAATTTTCTGATAAATATAAAGTTGCGTTAACTATTAAATCACTAGCAAAAACAATAACAAATATCGATATAGTAGTTAAAACTATTGATTTAAATTTACTAGTTTTAACAAATTCTTCGTCAACTTTTCTGAATTTTTTAATTAAACGATATAAATAAATACCAAACAATATAAAGAGTAAAATTAAAATAGCTGCATCATATCTAGATAGATGATTATCAGCAAATAAAACACAAAATGCTACAGTAGTTATTACTAATAATGGTAATTCTTTAGCAACAGTTACTGTTTTGACTTTAACTGGTTTTATAATACTTGCTATTCCTATTATAAGTAAAATATTAACAACACAACTTCCTAAAACATTTGCAATTGTCAAATCATAGTTATTAGCGCTAATACTATTAAAAGAAATAGCAAGTTCTGGAGCACAAGTACTAAATGAGGCAATAGTTAAAGCTATAACCATCTTAGGGACTTTAAAACTAGTAGCTAAATTTGAAGTACTATCGACAAAAACATTAGATGATATAACAATTAAAATTAATCCAACAATTAATAATATGATATTTAAAAACACTAGTTATCACCTATTTTTATTATATCACAAAAAAAAGATTTAAATCATCTCAAACCTTTTTTCTATTCTTTCTTTACCTAATAATTTCATTATCTCATATAAATCAGGCGTCATTGTCTTAGTAGTTAAACAAACTCTTAAAACCATACTAACATCACCAACATGACCTTTATAATTATCAGGATGTTCTTTATATTCTTTTACTTCTTTAGCATAGCCTAATTCTTCACTCAATAACTTTATCTTATTAAACCAAGTTTCTTTATCATCATTTGCATCATAATATTTGGAAATATAAAAAGATATAATTTTTTTTATTTCACCTAAATCATTTATTTTATCAAAATTATATTCTAAATTAATAAATAATTCATCATACATATACCAATTTTCTTTTTTATAATCCGAAAACATAGCTAAATCTTTACGTGGTTTTTTCTGTTCTCTTTCAATATTCATAACATTAATACTATAATCTTTATATTTAGTTAATAATTCATACAATTCGTTATCATAGTTTTTAGCATATTCTAACGTTTTATTATAAACCTCATCGGCTTTTAACAAACTAATATAATTCTTAGATATATTTAATAATTTTTCTACATCGAATAAAGAACCACTTGAACTTATTTTTTTAAATTCCAATTTAAAGTCATCAATTGATTTATCTTTGTTTTGTAAATACCACATCTCAAAATTAGAATTTGCAACCGTACATAAATATAATAATACAGCTTCTGTTGGGATTCCTTTTTCATGATAATAAGAAATCGCTGCTTCAGGATCTTTTCGTTTACTTAATTTTCGACGATTACCATTTTCCTCTTTAAGTAACGGTGCGATATGCGCATATTTAGGAGGTTTAAAACCAAATACCTGAAATAATTGTAAATGAATAGGAACACTTGATAACCATTCATCACCTCTAATGATATGAGTAGTACGCATTAAATAATCATCAACTAAATGAGCAAAATGATAAGTTGGTAATCCATCACCTTTAATAATAATAATATCTAAATCATTTTCAGGTAATTCTAATTTTCCTTTAACTAAATCATCATAAATTATTTTATTTTCAAATTTACCAGGTGATTTTAATCTAATAACATATTTCTCACCATTTTCGATTTTTTTAATGACTTCTTCCTTTGATAAATAGCGATCTTTAGCCCATTTACCATAATATCCAATTCTATCTTTGATACTTTCTTGTTCTTTTCGTATATTTTCTAGATCTTCTTCATTACAAAAACAAGGATAAGCTAAATCATTAATCAATAAATGTTTAGCAAACGTTTGGTAAATTTCCTTTCTTTTACTTTGAATATAAGGTCCGTATTCACCAATCCATTCGCTTTCACTAATCATACCTTCATCTATTTTAATACCATAATTTTTTAAATCTCTAATTATACCAGAAACACCATTTTCAACTTCTCTTTTTTTATCGGTATCTTCGATTCTTAAAAAAAATACTCCATTAGTTTGTTTAGCCATTTTACTAGATATAAAAGCAGAAAACAAAGCTCCCATATGTACATATCCAGTTGGACTTGGAGCATACCTAGTTACAATTGCGCCATCCTCTAAATTTCTCTTAGGATAAATCTTATCATAATCTTCAATTGTTTTATCAATGTTAGGTAATAAAATATCAGCAAACTCCTTATTTGTCATATAACCACTCCTTTCATAATTATATCATAAAAAAAAGTATATTTAATACTTTTTACATATATTTTGTCATTGATTTCATCATTTGATTAACTTGTTTTTGACTTGGAGTTCTACCCATCTGGGTCATCA
The DNA here is from genome assembly GCA_944371305.1 of uncultured Bacilli bacterium. Taxonomy (GTDB): domain Bacteria; phylum Bacillota_I; class Bacilli_A; order RF39; family UBA660; genus Faecisoma. Next base: position 93,065 of record CALVXM010000001.1, read on the forward strand.
TCGCCTTAATCATTTGTTCGTTGATTGGTGGGTTCTTCTTAATTTGTTTTTGAATTAAATTTCTCGCTACAAAAAATCCAATTACGCCACCAACTACTAAACCAATTAATAAATATATAATATTCCACAACATTATTCATCAACTCCTTTATTAATTTTACTATTTTTTACCATATTTTTCAACACTTATTTCCTATTTTTTAATTAATACTTTAAAATTATTATCAATTTTATTTAAATATAATTTAATCTTTTTATAGCTTCTTGTTAAAATACGACTAACGTAAGACGCTGAAATATTTAATATTTCACTAATTTGTGCTTGGGAATAAGACGGACTATTTATTCCAAAATATAACATAACAACTCTTTTTTCTAAATCACTTAAAACTATTAATGACTCAATTACTTCTTTTTTTAATTCTTTATCAATATAATTATCTTCAATACTAATATCATCGAGCAATAAATCCATAAATTCAAAATCATCATCAATATTATTATTTAAACTACTAACATTTTCTAATTTCTTATTTTTTCTTAAAAACATCAATATTTCATTTAAAATACAACGCGATGCATAAGTGGCAAACTTAACTTTATAAGAAACATTATAATTATCGACAGCTTTAATTAATCCGATACAACCAACTTCAAATAAATCATCGTATTCTATATAATACAAAGATTCATAAAAAGACTTATAATGAATTTTAACAAGACTCATCACTAATCTTAAGTTGGATTCAATTATTATATTGCGACTTTCAATATCACCATTTTGATATTTTAAAAATAATATATTTAATTTTTCTTCTTCAATCGGTTCTGGTAAAAACATATTAATCTCCTCATGCCATAATTGTCGATAACGTAACTTTCCCTGTTAACCAAAAATAATCATTATTAATAAAGTCACAAACAAAAATATTTTTACTATACGTTTTAAAATCTTCTAATAAGTTATTATAGTTTATACCTCTTATGATAATTCTTGTATGTTTTAATTCAACAAAGGTCTTATCAACATAAAATGTTCTTTCATTATCAAGTTTATATTTTTTATTTAAATAATATTTGAGATTAAAAATATTTATTCGTTCACATAGTTGACTATATAACGAAATGCCATAGTTAAAATCTTCTTTCATATAATATAATTTCTTCAATATATCGAATAAAAATAATGGATTTTTTTGATAATAATCATAATATTCTTTTTTAATAACAAAAAGATTATATTCTTTCATCGGTATCACCCAAATCAATTATATAACCTTTAAAATGCGAAATTTGTCTTATTTTAGCGAATCGATAATTTTTTTGATAATTTGCTCGTAACTAAATTCCATTTCATCTAAAACTTCATCTTTTGTGCCACTATAACCAAATCTATCTAAAGTTATCAAATATTTTTCATTATAAACAAAACTTTCCCAACCATATTTACTACCTGCTTCAACCACAAATGTTCGATATCCTTTTGGTAAAATACTCTCTTGATATTCTTTTGATTGTTTTAAAAATAATTCTCTTGATGGCATACTAACTACACGAATATCAACCTTATAATTTTCATATAAATAATCAGCAATCTTAATACTTAATTCAACCTCACTACCAGTAGCTATAATAATTGCATGTAATTGTTGTTCCTTTCTTACAATATAACCACCATTAGCCACTAATTTATGATTAGTAAGATGATTTACTTCAACCTCATTTCTTGATAAAACTAAACAACTTGGTTTTTGATTATTAATGATATATTCCCAACAACCGATAATTTCTTTAATATCGGCTGGCCTAAACACAGTCATATTAGGAATACTTCTTAAAGAAATTAATTGTTCGATTGGTTGATGAGTTGGACCATCTTGACCAATATTAATTGAATCGTGGGTAAAAATATAAGTAACAGGTAAATTCATCAAAGCACTAAGACGAATAGCCGGTTTTAAATAATCAGAAAAAACTAAGAATGTCGATCCAAAACAATTAAATCCACTTAAAGCAAGACCATTTAAAACAGATCCCATCGCATGTTCCCTAACTCCAAAATTAATATTATCACCAGTAAAATTATCAAGATTATTACTTAAAACTGCCTTAGTTGAAGATCCTAAATCCGCACTACCACCGATAAAATTAGGAATCCTCTTAGCAATTTCCTTCATAACTTTACCATTACTAACTCTTAAAGATTCAACTAAATTGCTATCAAATTCTAAATCTGATAAATCTAATTTAATATTTTCCTTATGATAATTCAAATCATTAACCAATTTATGAAATAATTCATATTTTTTATTACTTCTTTCACTTATTTGTTTAGTAAAATTCTCTTTTGCCTCCAAATTAACATAAAATTCGGTTGGATCAATTTTAAGTTTTAATTTTAATTTATTTATATCATCTTTATCCAAAGGTGAACCATGAACTTTATTAGTGTTTTCATTAATTGATCCTTCGCCAATAATTGTTTTAACTTCAATCAAAGTCGGTTTATCACTTTTTTTAGCTTCTTCAATTGCTTTATCAATGCTAGAAATACTATTATTTTTAACTAATATCGTATTCCAATTTAATGCTTTAAAGCGATCAATAACATTTTCATCAAAGACGTTTTCAGTTCTACCATCTAAACTAACATTATTAGAATCATATAAAACAATTAAATTATTTAGTTTTAAACTTCCTGCTAACGATGTAGCCTCATAACTAACACCTTCCATTAAGTCACCATCACCACACAAAACATAAACGTGATAATCAAATAAACTTTGCTCTTTTCCTAATTTGCTTTTTTTAGGTAATTCATACTTTTTATTCAATATTTTTCCTGCTAAAGCCATACCTACAGCAGACGCAATTCCTTGACCTAAAGGACCGGTCGACATATCGACTCCTTCAGTGATACCAAATTCAGGATGACCAGGTGTTTTAGAATGAATATGCCTAAATTGTTTTAAATCATCAATAGTTAAATTAAATCCCGCCATATATAAAGTTGCATACAATAAAGCTGAACCATGACCTGCTGACAATACAAAACGATCCCTATTTTCCCATAATGGATCATTAGGATTAACATTCATATGTTTAGCATAAACCGTGTAGATAATGTTTGCTGCACCTAAAACAATTCCTGGATGACCACTATTAGCCATATCAATCATATCGATACCTAAAGATTTAATGTTACTAACAATTTCTCTATCCATATCATCACCTCAATTATATAACATATTATAACATATTTTAGAATAAAAAAAAAGTCCAAGAATGCGGGCCCTTAACGATAAAACCTAGTCTCTACCAGGTGGGCATCACATCATCAATTTTAGGATTCTCAAAATTAATTGAGCCTTCAACACCATCGATGAATTAGATTCCCAATATTCGTTAATCAGTCGGTTTTTCTAAATGAGCTTATCGCTATCCTTAGACAATTATATTATACCATAAATTATTAAAAATATCATAATTTTAAATATTTTTCATATTTTCCCATTTTTATAACCTAAAATTGTGTTTAAATTAACATTTTTAGTACTAGTCATAATATTAACATCAGCTTTACTATATATCTTATTTAATTCTTTTACTAAATTTTTAATAACTACTCTTTGACCGGAATTTTTTTTAGTTACAGAACAAGCACAATCTAAAAATTCTAATTCATTATTTTTAGCCCATTTTATTATGTCATCCTCCTTAACATAATAAAGTGGTCTTATTAATGTCATACCTTCAAAATTAGTACTATTTACCTTTGGAACCATACTACTAAAATTACCGTTAAAAATCATATTAAGTAAAACCGTTTCAATAACATCGTTAAAATGATGACCCAAAGCGATTTTATTACAACCGATACTTTTTGCATAACTATATAAATAACCTCTCCGCATCTTTGCACACATATAACAAGGATTGTCAGTCGTATCAGCTATATTAAATATCGGTGTTTCAAATATCTTAGCATCTATATTCAAATTTTCTAAATTTTCCTTTATTTTATCGATATTTTCTTTACTATAACCAGGATTCATAACAATAAATTCTAAATCAAAATTAAATTTGCCATGCCTTTTTATTTCTTGCATACACTTAGCTAATAAAAATGAATCTTTTCCTCCACTAATACATATAGCAATTTTATCATTTTCTTCAATTAAATTAAATTCTTTTATTGCTTTAACAAAAGGAACAAATATTTTCTTTCGATACTTTTTTATAATACTTCTTTCAATTTCTTTTAATTCCATAAACATCACATATGTATTATATCAAAAACTATCTACATACGTAATAACTTTTATTAAATTATAATAAAAAGAATTCAAAGTTTGAATTTTTTACTAAACTGTTTTTATTCTAGTTGTAAATTACTAATATTTTTAGGTTTAACCTAGGGAATAAAACTTGTTTCCTAATGCTTCTCTTTATCTAACCATAGTCACATAAATCTCAGTTTAAAAGGAATATGCACGGACGTCGGTGGTATTCGTCGGGTTGTTGTAGAAGTTGCCATAGCCATAGACGCGACGAACGTAAGACGAACTATATCTATTTCCTAACCAAAAATAATCTTTTATATCTAAATATGAATTAGTTCCACCTGCTCTTACATATTGATTTTCATCTAATAATCCTACTTTTTTAGTTACTGTTATTTCATCGACATCTGTATATATTCCTACATTAAATGTATTGTCTTTTATATTATTTTGAATGCTACCATCTAAACTATTATAAAAATATTCATTTAACCAATTATTGATATAACTTGCTTCATATTCTTCTTCTGTTTCCCATACATCATAAGCTGGACTAATTGCTGTCAATGGTTGTTGAGATACCAATAATAATGTATTCTCTTCTGTATCAATTTCTACTATTCGCCAATGATGACCCCCATACCATAAATAATTATTAGTAACTTCGTCATTTGTACCTTTATAATAATATATATTACTATTTGTTTCATCTTGCACTAATCCTTTGGTTCCAACTTGTTCTAATAATGTTGATATTAAATTTGTCTCTGGGTCCTCTGGTAGCTTGACACCACATTCTTCTTCATCAATGGAAAAACTTCCATCACCACATAATGTAAATTTATGAGTATTACTATTGACTACTAAATTTGTTACTTTACCATTACTGTATTCTACTTCTAATACTTCGGCATTTCCTAAACTTACCATCTTACTTACTTCTTCAGTTGTTACTCCATCGGCACATATATCTTCTGTTCCATTTAATTGATTTTTTACTTTACTAGTAGCACAGTAATTATTAATGCCACTTAATATCATACTTGCTTCTGATTTGCCCGCACTCTTTCTTGCATCATCAATGACATTTAAGATAATTGGTGTGGCTATCAAAGCTATTATAGCTAATATTATAATAACTGCTAATAATTCTATTAACGTAAATCATTTTTTCTTCATAAACATTCTCCTCACTTCTATTATGTCTTATCTTTATATTGTCTATTCTATAATTTTATTTTAACTTATATTAGATTATAAGGCAATTATCTTTTTTAATAATATGTGACATTTTTGATGTGAGGTAATTTTTTTATTTTTAAATTAAACAAATAACAATTTAATCTATAAAGGTTTTTGCCCCCCCCCATGTGTGCTATTTGCTAATTTGGCTGTTACCTTATTTTCTATCATCTTACTACACCTACTCTTTCTATTAATAATTATATATTATTTATCAATTTAAAACAAGATTTTATTAAATAAAATTTTGGAATACCAAAAAAATGTAGATATCTCTTTTTTGACATATCTACATTTAATATATTACTTCGATTCAACTATGATATTTTAAAAGAATTATCCAAACTATCTTTAGGAAATCTAACTACTTCATCAGTCAAATGATTAATTCTAAAGATTTCATTATCAACGATATTATCACCATAAGTACCAATATAAAAACTATTCACACCAGCAATATAATTAGCATCACCATAAGTTCCATGTTGCCAATTCTTTAAATAATTAATTGTTGCTTTAAAATTACTATATTTATTTTCATCTAAAGCTTTAGCAAAACCGATTGGATCATTATGAACCATTTTAACGTACTTAATCCAACCAATATCATTATAATCAACTACAACATCATCAAATGTTCTGCCAGTCTCATCAGCATAAATAGCTACTATTAGATCCATCAATCCTTGACCATAATTGTAAGATTGTAAAGCCATTTTCTCATTACCATGATATTTCTCTAAAACTTTTTGATAACGCATAATTCCCATTTTTATATTAGTTTTTTTATCGATAGCATTATCTAGTGTTTCATAAATCGTTTCTTCTTCGCTTGTTGTATAATTAAATGCGGTAATTTTTTGCCCATTAGGCGATTCTAATTGACAAATTCCTACGCCAAAACCATTATAGTTACTACCGCCAGGAATCGTTGTCTCATGACTTAAACTGGACTCCTTCATAATTAAACAAAGAAATATATATGGATCTATTCCAAAATCATTAGCAGTTTTTAAAAAGTAATTGCCATCATCAGAATTCAAAAAATTCTTTATTTTATTAATTGTATAATTATCAATTTTAGTACTAATTGGAATTGTAGAACTATTAGCAACCTCATTGTTAATCACTTTCAAAGTTTGTTCTAAACGATTATTTAAAGTATTATCTAAAGCTTCATAAACAGGTTTTTCTAAATCATCTTCTATAACATTATTATAAGAAAGAGCAAATTCTTGTTCAATTTTAGGAATTTCATTTTCGATAATATTTTCCTGAACAACAGTTTGAGTAGTGTTTATATCACTTTTGTCTAAAACTTGTTTAGCAAGATGAATTGAACCAATCAAGGTAACCGTAGTAAGCGCTAAAGCAGCAATCCGCTTTTTATTATAATTTACCTTCTTAACAATAGGAGTTGCCTCATCGATTCCATCTAGTATGGCATGATATAATCTTGAATCAATATGCTTTTTGTACGATTTTAAAGTAAGGGAATTACTACGGTTATAAATAATCTTAATATCATTTGCCCGCATCTCAACTAATCTAGGATTGTTAGGTAAACTCTCTATCAAAGCTCGCATTTTAGAAGTACTGTTACTTCTTCTCACTCTTTTTTGAGGAGTTCTTTCAATAATTGTCTGTTTATATTTACCATTAGAATAATCGATAATTATTTCCATATTCTCACCTTTTTATACTTACACTAATTCCATCACCAACGTCATAAAACGTTGTATCATAATCCTTATTTTCTTTTAAAAAATCGATATAATTATTAATTTTTTTTACTAATTGTCTTAAATTTTTACTCATTTCTTGTCTGCTATTTACTAAACCATGAAAATTCAAATTATCTGTTATAACATATTTTTTATCATTCAAATTAGGAGTAAATTTATTAAAGAATTTTATATTTTGTGCTTTAGCAGCATCGATAAAAATCAAATCAAAAGAATCAGTTAAAGAAACATTAAAAGCATCATCACAAATCAAAGTTATTCTATCCTCTAAATTATACTTAGAAATATTTTTAACTGCTTCTTTATATCTAGATACATCTCTTTCAATAGAAGTAATATAAATGTCATCAGCTACTAAAGCCATTTTAATAGCAGAATAACCAATAGCTGTTCCGATTTCTAAAATCGATTTGATATTATTTTTCTTAATAAAACCAGTCAAAAAATTTATACCATCTTTTTGCATTATTGGAATATTATATTTTTTAGCATATTCTTCTATTTCTAACATGATCTACCTAAATATAGTAAACATTTTTCTTGATGTTCACTATAGGTAGTTGAATAGTAAGTTTTATTAGAACTGCTATCATAAACATCAGCTAAAAAATATAAATAATCATTATCATCAGGATACAACACTGCCTTAATACTTGCTTCACTAGGTAATCCGCCAGGGCCAACTGGCAATCCGTAATATTTATAAGTATTATAAGGAGAATCGACTGCTAAATCACTATTAGTATAAGATAATTTCCATTCATCAATCGCATAACCAATAGTAGCACAACTTTGTAACATCATATCAATATCCAATCGATTTAAAAATACTCTTGCAATCTTAGGACGATCCTCATCTAAAATAGCTTCATGTTCGACAATAGAGGCTAAAGTAAGTATTTCATGAGGAGAATATTCGCTTTTTTCAATTTCAGTTTTATATTTAGATAAAACTTCATCCATTTTATCTAACATTTTATAAGTTATTTCTTCCATAGTTGCGTCTGGATATATCTCATAAGTGTCAGGGAAAAAATAACCTTCTAAATTATGTTTTAAATTATTATTTTTTACTTCATCAGTAATAAACCAATATTTAGTAATTACTTTATTTAACAAATCAGAAGAATCCCAATAATTAAGTAAATCAGCACTTTTAATATTTGTTTTTTCACTAATGTAATCAGCCACATCAGTAATATGTTTACCTTCTGGAATTGTGAAAGAAACAGTTGTAGCATCATCATTTTCTAATGTTTCGATGATTTTTTTAACTCCCATATTTTGATTTAAAACATAAGTACCTTTTTTTAAATTTTGTGGATTAAATATCTTAACATAAATTTTATAAAAAGTTTCTGATCTAATTAACCCACTTTCTTTTAATTGAGGAGCAATCGATAAATAACTACTATTTTCCGAAACTGTAAAAGATACTTCTTTGCTTTCTTTACTAACAGCCCCTATTCCATAATTATAAGATAGACATCCAACTAAAATAACCACAACTAAAACAACAATAATAAATTTATAGACTGTAACGTACTTCTTCATAATATAAAACGAGCTTATTGCTCGCTATCCTCCATATCTGTTTTAACCTCTTCTTGCAATTCGTCTAAAATAGTTTCAATAATTTTCCATTCTTTTTCAGTTTCAATAGCGGTTAAATTTAAATTTTCTTGATTTGGAGTATAAATAGAAGCATATACTTTAGTATTTCCTTCCTCATCAGTTGTATTATCAGTATATACTATATAATTTTTACCTGTTTCATCTGATTCAAATGTAAACAAAACTTCACATTCAATTTCTTTTCCTTGATCATCTATTACTTTAAATTTCATTTGTTCTTCTTTCATATTTAATTTCCTTTCCTATCTAAAAACGTTTGTAATATTATAGTGGCAGCTAAAGCATCGACTTTTTCTTTTCTTTTTTTTCTTGATAAATCAGCTTCGATCATATAATTGTGGGCTGAAACGGTCGATAACCTTTCATCTTGTAATTCAACTTTGTAATTTAATTGTTCCAACTTTTTTTTAAATTCTAGAGTTTCTAAAGCTTTCGGTCCTAACGTATTATTCATATTTTTAGGCAATCCTAAAACAAGTATATCGATATTATATTCTTTAATAACCTTTTCTAGTTCTTCAATTAAGTTATCAATATTTTCATATCTAATTGTTTTTAAGGAAGTGGCAATAACTCCTTTAGAAAGCGCTAAACCTAATGTTTTAGCTCCTAAATCTAATCCTAAATAGTTCATTTTATAAAACTATCAACTAAAACTTCCAAAACTCTCGTTCGATCAAATTTTGTTATTTTATTCCTTGCTTCTTTATGTGAAGAAATATACCCAGGATCACCACTCATCAAATAACCGACTAATTGATTTTTAGCATTGTAACCTCGTTCTTCAAGAATTTCAATCACTTCTTTAATCGTATCAGCAATCAAAGTAGCTTCAATTTCATCAGTTGTAAAAATTTTGGTTTCATCCATAATAACACCACCTTATTACATTTTAATTTTATCAAATATTTAATCTTTTTACAAGACTATCTTTTGAAAAAAAACGTTTTAAAAAACGTCTTTCTTAAATGTATTAGTTTTTGTAAAATTCAAAACATCATCAGTACTAGGTAAATTAAATTTTTCTAAATCGTCAAGCATAGAAACCGGTATATCAGCAAAAATAAAAAATTCATCATCTTCTTTTTTAATACTGGCATCTATTCCCATTTCTTTTAATATCAAAACTGTTAAATCATACACTTTCGTACGAAAATAAATTTCTTTTTCTAATTCAAATTTGTTATCAAAATTAGAAATTATATCATCAGAACAAACAACATGACAAAACGTTTGATAAGAAGATTTATCTTTTAAATGCCATTGTGTAAAGCCACGTGTAAATACTTTTAAAACTAACAATTTGGCCTCGATAATTAATTTTTCTCTAATGATATTTTGTTTCAAATTATCTAAATTCCTTAAATTCATAAATATCCCCCTTGAGATAGTATTTTATATTTAATTCTATTAAAACTCAAGATAAAAGACTATTCTAAAATAGCCTTTATTCTTCTAACTCCAGCACTACTAGCTTCTTCTTTTAAAATTTTAAATTTACCTAATTCCCTAGTATTTTTAACGTGTGGACCACCACATAACTCTTTTGATACATCACCGATACTATAAACAGTTACAACATCAGGATATTTTTCAATAAACATACATTCGGCACCTGAATTTATTGCCTCTTCTTTACTCATTTCAGTTACAGTTACATCTAGCCCTTCATTAATCCACTTATTAACTAAAGCTTCTGTTTTTTGCTTTTCTTCATCCGTCAACTTATGATCACAAGAAAAATCAAAACGCATTCTTTCGCTAGTTATGTTACTACCTTTTTGATGAACATTTTTATCAACGATCACTTTCAAAGCAGCATTTAATAAATGCGTTGCTGTGTGATATTTTATCTCTTTTTCAGAATCCCCTGCCAAGCCACCTTTAAATTTACCACTAGAAGCTGTTCTAGATAATTCCTGATGAGCCTTAAATTTTTCTTCAAAACCCAAAATATCGACAGTAAGACCTTTTTCTTTCGCTAATTCGACTGTCAATTCAATAGGAAATCCGTAAGTATCATACAATTTAAAAGCTAAATCTTTATTAAGATTATCTTTTAAATTACTAGTTATTTTTTCAAATTCCTTTAGTCCTTTTGAAAGTGTTTTATTAAATTTAATTTTTTCATTAGTTAAAACCTCTAATATAACATCTTTATTTTTAGATAATTCACTATAATATTTAGCATATTTATCAATTATCATATTAGCAATCATAACTTCCCAAGCACTATTTTCATCAATTTCTAATTTTTTAGCATGTCTTATAGCCCGTCTTATTAATCTTCTTAAAATATATCCTTGATCAGTATTAGACGGTTTAATTCCCGCTTCATCACCAGAAATAAAAACAGCGGTCCTAATATGATCAGCAATTATTCTAATGCTTTCAGGATTTTGTTGATAATTATATTTAGATATTTCTTCTATTTTCTTTACAACATCTATCCAAACACTAGATAAATAGTTGTCATCAACACCTTCTAAAATAGCTGCTACTCGTTCATAACCCATCCCGGTATCGACATTTTTTCTTGGCAAATCACTTATTTTACCATCAGGATTCTTATAATATTGCATAAAAACATTATTCCATATCTCAACCCAACGTTCATCTTTCGGATCAAAATACGAAGGAACTTCATCATCACTTCTAAAATAAAATATCTCGGTATCAGGTCCACAAGGTCCACTTTCACCAGCTATCCAAAAATTATCTTCCTTACCTAAATAAGCTATTTTATTCTCATCGATACCTAAATTTTTCCACGTATTAAAAGATACTTCATCTCTAGGAATATCATTATCGCCAGCAAAAACAGTTACTGCTATTTTTTCAACAGGAATATTTAAAATTTTAGTTAAAAATTCAAAACTATAACTAATACTTTCCTCTTTAAAATAATCCCCTAAAGACCAATTACCCAACATTTCAAAAAATGTATGATGTGTTTTATCACCAACACTATCTAAATCATTAGTTCTAATACATTTTTGATAATCTACTAATCTTGTTCCATAAGGATGAGGTTGCCCCATCAAATATGGTATCAATGGTTGCATGCCAGCAGTATTAAATAAGACCGATGGATCATTTTCTGGAACAACTGGTGCACTAGGAATTTGCTTATGTCCTTTACTTACAAAAAAATCTATATATAAATCCTTAAGATTCATTTTTATCACCTTCTATTATTTTTATAAATTCACTAACTACTTCTTCAATTGTCATATTAGTCGAATCGATATATATTTGTTCATTGGTTCTTTTTAAAGCTCCCACTTCTTTATGCATATCATTATAGTCTCTTGCTTTGATATTTTCAAATATTTCCTCATAACTCATATCGATACCTTTTTCTTGATTTTGTTTAAACCTTCTTTCAGCTCTCGCTTCTAAAGAAGCATCCAAATAAAACTTATAATCTGCATCAGGAAAAACAACAGTTGTAATATCTCTTCCTTCTAATACAACATCATTATTACTAGCCATTTTCCTTTGTAAATCGACCATGTTTTTTCTTACTTCAACAATGCTAGAAATAGGAGATACGATATTAGTTACCTCTTTACTTCTAATTTCATCAGTAACGTCTTCTCCGTTTAAATATACTCTATTATCTAAATCGATTTTAATGTCGATTTCTCTAGATAATTTTACTATTTCTTCTTTACTATCTAAAGTTAGATTATTACGTAGACTAGCTAAAGCTACGCAACGATAAGTAGCGCCTGTATCAATATTAACTAAATTTAATTTTTTAGATAAGATACTAGCAATCGTTCCCTTACCACTACCAGCAGGTCCATCAATAGCTACTTTCATTATATTTCCTCCTTTAAAATCTTTAAAATTTGAAGTTTCAAATTATTGATATCACCATCATCATTATTAATTATATAATCAAATTTTTTATAATCATCCAAATTTGTCTCTGTGATATGATTTTTTTGACTATCAGTTAACTTATTATCATTTCTACTTAATCTAATTGTAACACAATCAAATAATTTTTTAGGAACTTCTACTTCTTCGACTAATCGAGCATCAGTTATAATAATGACATCAAAAAAATAACTATATATCTTAATATCTTCCATAACTCTTCTAATTAATAAATCACCATCTATTTTTTTTATTAAATCAATACCTAATGACTGTAACAAATCTCTTGGCTTTGTTTCTTCTTTTCCATCCCAATCAGATATTTTTCTTACATATTGCTTTAAATAGTAAGCATAAGATAGTTGAATACATTTTTTATCTTTATAAAATTGTTCGATAAAATCAGCTATTAAATTTTTTCCACTTTGAGCTTTACCAGATAAAACAAATATTTTAGGATTTTTATTATTATATTGCATAGTAAATCACCAACAATAGTATATCATAGTTTTAAAGAAAAAAGATTAGTTTTAACTATCTTTTTCAAAATTTAAAAAATCATATTTTTCATCAAAATAATTAATTAGTTCTTTAATTGCTCCAATAATCGGTGTTGATAAAATCATACCAATAATACCAAAGAAATAACCAAAAACTAACAATCCTAAAATAATCGTAACAGGACTTAATTTAGTCGCTTTACTCATAATAAATGGTTGTAATAAATTACCTTCAACAGCTTGAACTAAAACAATAAATACTAGTACAATAATACCGATGGTTGCAGATTGAGTAAGACCTACTAAAACAGCTGGTGCTCCACCAATATAAGGTCCAGCATAAGGAATAACATTAGTTAAAGCACAAAATAATGCAAATAATAAAGGTGCTTTTAAACCAATAATTGAAAATCCAATCGCAGTTATAACAAAAACAACAGTACAATCAATTAAAGCTCCATTAACAAATCTTTTAAGTGGACGATTAACAGCACTTAAACATTTTTTAGTTTCATCTCGATGTCTTTTAGGAATTAAATTATATAACATTTCTGTACTCTTATCAAAATCTAAAAGTAGATAGAAACCAATAATTAATCCGATTGCAAAAACACCTATTCCAGAAAATAACGATGTCACAAATGAAACTAATAAAGCTGGTAGTGAACTAGTTAAATTACTAGCTAATTGTTCTAAATTTTTAAATACTTCATCTTTAATAGCCATTGCATCAAAATTACCTAAATTATTCAATTGATTAAATAAATTATTAATCCAACCTTCAGCCGAATCAAAAATAGAAGGTAAAGTATTAGTAACTAAATCGTTAATTTGTTCTGATAAAACCGGAATTAAAGCAATAACAATAAGAGCAATTGCACCTAAGAACACAACATAACAAAAAGCTGCTCCAATTCCTCTTCTAACACCTTTTTTATTAAAATAAGTAACAAATGGATCTAATAACCAAGCAATAATAATCCCAATAAATAAAGGCGATAAAAGTTTTAAAATAGTAAATATAAAAGGTAGAATATGAACTTCTTTAATTAATCTAATAACTGCATAAGTACCTAATATAATTAAAAGAACAAATAATATTTTTAAAATAATATGTGATAAAGAAATCAAATCATTTAATTTAGTATAATTTACCTCTTTATCATTTTTTTTTCTAAACATAATATTCCCCCTATACGCTTAGTAATTCTTTTTCTTTAACAGATAATTTTTCATCAACTATTTTATTATATTTATTAATTAAATCTTGAATTTCATCAGTTGCATATTTAATATCATCTTCTGGTATTTCTAATTTTTTAATATCACCATTAGCATCTTGACGAATGTTTCTTAAAGCAATTTTAGCATCTTCAGCCACTACTTTAGCTTGTTTTACATATTCTTTTCTAGTTTCTTCTGTTAAAGCTGGAATATTTAAAATAATAATCTCACCATTATTATTGGGTGTTAAGCCAATATTAGCTTCATAAATTCCTTTTTCAATTGCTCCTAAAGCACCTTTATCAAAAGGTTTAATTGATAATTGACGAGCTTCAGGAATTGAAATATTAGCTAATTGTTTTAAAGGTGTATCTACTCCGTAATAATTAACCATTACCCCATCTAAAATAGCTGGATTAGCTCTACCCGCTCTAATATTAATAAGTCTTTTCTCTAAATTTTCAATTGTACTTTCCATTTTACTTTCAGTTTCTAATAAAATATCATCCATAAATTTTCTCCTTTAATTTCTTAATTCTTTCTTCATAATTTCCACTAGTAATATAACTGCCAACCACAACAATATCAGCATCTTTAACTAAATTAATCGTAGAATCATTAATCCCACCATCAACCTCTATTAAAAAGTCTCCTTTTAATTCTTTTAATTTTTTTATTTTATCAACACTATTAATTATAAATTTTTGACCACCCAAACCAGGTTCAACACTCATAATTAAAACTAAATCAATATATTTTAAATAAGGAATTATTAATGAAATATCAGTATTGGGTTTAATTGATAGACCAACTTTGATATTACTTTTTTTTATATAATTGATGACAGCCATAACATCATCTAATACTTCATAATGAACAGTAATATAAGTAGGATGTAATTGTTTAAAATCATCAATATATTTATAAACATCTTTAACCATCAAATGAACATCTAAAGGTTTATGATAATTAATTAAATTTTTAATTTCTAAAATATTCCAGGTTTTATTTGCAACAAACTTTCCATCCATGATATCTAAATGTAGATAATCGATATCATTATTAGTTAATTTAACAATATTTTCTTTGATATTGTCCTTAATTGATAAAAATGAAGCAGATATTTTCATATTTTTTCCTTTCTTAAAAATTTAATATAATTTTCATAACGACTTTTTAAAATATCGGTACCTAATCTTCTTTTAATTTCACAATCTTCTTCCTTATCATGCATGCAATCTTTATAAGCACATTTATCGCGATATAGATTAAATTCAACAAAATTATCTCTTATATCACTTGGCGTCATCTCATTTAAACTAAGTGAAGAAAAACCCGGTGTATCAGCACACCAACCATCTAAAAGATTAATAAGTTCAACATGTCTAGTTGTATGACGTCCTCTTCCTAAAGCTTTCGAAATTTCCCCTGTTTTCAAATTTAAAGAACTATTTAAAATATTCAATAATGTCGATTTCCCAGCCCCAGACTGACCAGCAAAAACTGTAATTTTATCCTTAAAAATGTTCCTTATCCTATCATCCTTATTATCAAAAACCTGATAACCAATTTCCATATAATATTGCTTTATTTCATCGATATTTTTAGTATCATCTAATAAATCTAATTTAGTAAAACAAATGATTGGCTTAATGTTATTAAATTCAACAAGACATACTAATTTATCTAACAAATATAAATCTAAATCAGGATCTTTAACACTAACGACGATTAACGATTGGTCAACATTAGCAACCGGTGGTCTAACTAAACTATTTTTTCTTTCTTTTATGTCTGATATTATTTTTTTTTCTTTATCAAAAATAACATTATCACCAACTAATGGTGTTATTTTTAAATTGCGAAATTTACCTCTTGCTTGACATATATAAGTAGTGTCTGATAACACTGTAAAAGAATTGCTGATAATTTTAATTATTTTACCTTCCATTACTCATTTCCTTCGATTGGTTCTACTGGATCAATTTGTTCTTGTACAGATTTTTTTGTTACAGTAATAGTTAAAGTTGAACCACTAATAACCTCACCAGTTCGATTTTGTTTAATGATTGTATTTTCTGGATATTCATCACTTGTTTCATATGTAATATTTAATTTAATATTATTTTCATCACAAAATGCCTGAACATCATCGATACTATAACCTTCTGTTACAAAGTCAGGGTACTCAACAGTAAATACTGCATAATATAAAACTATCGTATCACCAGGCTCTAATTTAGTTTCTGCTGCAGCACTTTGAGAAACAATATCACCTTCCTCATAGTTATCTTGATCTTCTTTTGCAATTTTTTTCTGTTCGACGATAACATTTAAACCAGCATTCTTTAAATTTGCTTCAACCGTCTTGTAATTTTGTCCCTTATAATCTTCCAACGTTATTTTACCACTTTCTTTAGCAATAATAATAATTACTTCTGTTCCTTCTTTAACAGTTCTACCAGTTTGAGGATTAGTTCCGATTACTTTTCCAGGTTCAACCTCATCATTTTCTTTTTCTTCAACATCACTAGCGACATTTAACCCTATTTCTTTAAGTTTAGTTTCCGCTTCAACTACTGTTAAATTATAAACATCAGGAATCACAACATCAGGAACTGCAACCAACTTAGGATAAACAATAATAAACAAACAAACCAAAGCTATTAATAAAGCACATATACTACCAGTTATCCATAAGACTTTATCTTTAGTTGATTTTTTACTACGATGCTTACTCATCTGTTCTTCCTCCTTTACTCCTTTATCTAAACGACTTAAATTAGGCATAACTTTTGTCTCCTCCAAATCACTTTCTGGATATTTATAAACTAATTTTTTTTGTTCTAAACCATCTTTAGTTAAAGCTTGTTTTAAATCATCATACATTTCTTTAACTGAATCATAACGATTTTTAGGATTTTTAGCACAAGCTTTCAAAACTATATTTTCAATTGACTGTGGAATATCAGGATTTTGCTTACAAACAGAAGGAATTGGCTCTTTCATTTGCTTAATTGCAATTTCAACCGCATTATCACCTTTAAAAGGAACTTTACCAATTAATAATTCATACATCAAAATACCTAAAGAATAAATATCTGATTTTATCGTTGAACCACTACCGTTAGCTTGTTCTGGAGGTAAATAATGAACTGATCCCATAACAGAATTAGTTTGGGTTAATTCGTTGCTATTTAAAGCCATAGCAATCCCGAAGTCCATTATTTTAACTTTACCATCTTCTAAAATCATCACATTTTGTGGCTTAATATCTCGATGAATAATATAACTATCATGGGCACACATCACAGCACTTAATAACTGACTCATAATATCGATTACTTCTGGTAATGTTAAAGCACCTCTTTTTTTAACTAAACTTTTTAAAGTTTTCCCACTCACATATTCCATTACGATATAATATTGTCCATTATCTTCACCAACATCATACATCTCAACAATATTAGGATGATTAAGTTTACTAGCTGATAATGCTTCTCTTTGGAAACGTCTTACAAATTTTTCATCGTCAGCTAAATCACCTCTTAATATTTTAACGGCAACTTGCCTATTTAAAATAGTATCTTGCGCTAAATAAACATTAGCCATACCACCTTCACCAATTGTTTTGATGATTTGATATCTATCATTTATTTTATCCCCTTTTGTAATCATTTACTCACACCATCCTTTAAATATGCAATTGATATATTATCAGTTCCCCCTCGATTATTACATTTAACGACTAATTTTTTTAATCTTTCATCGATTGTAATATCTTCATCGGTCAATACTTTAGCAATTTGTTCATCATCTAACATATTAGTTAAACCATCGCTACACAATAAAATACCATCAACATCTCTTTCAACATCGATAATATCCATCTCAACTGTGTTAGTAGCTCCTAAAGCTCGCATTAAAACATTTTTCCTAGGATGATCTTTTGCCTCTTCTAATGTTAACTCGCCAGATTTAACCAATAAACTAACTAAAGTATGATCAGTTGTTACCTTATGTAATTTACCTTTCTTCAAAACATAACCAGATGAATCACCAATATTACCAAAAAGTAAAAATTGTGGCGTTAAAATGGCTAAAACAATCGTTGTTCCCATTCCAGAACTTTCTTTATGTTCACTAGTATATTTATATAATAAAACATTAGCTTCACTTACCATTTCCTTAATAAAGCTGATCGCATCTTCTTTTTCACCAACTGAACTAATAGCACTAAATCTTTTGTCGATATGTGAAATAGCTATCGAAGAAGCAATCTCACCCCCACAATGACCACCCATACCATCCGCAACAGCAAGTAAAATTTCTCCCATTTTATTCTTAGAAATGATAACACTATCTTCATTATGGTCTCTTACTTTACCAGGATCAGTTAAATAAGCATATTCCATTCTTATTCCTCCTTGTAATTAGCTCGTAATTGTCCACAAGCCGCACTTACCTTCTTACCAAACTCTCTTCTAATAGTAACACTAATTTTATTTTTCTTAAGAATATCAAAAAATTCTAAAATCGTCCTTTGATCACTTTTTTTAAATTCAATATGACTAGTTTCATTATAAGGAATTAAATTAACATAACAATTCATTCCTCTTAACAAATGAACCAATTCTAAAGCATTTTCTTTTTTATCATTAATTCCTTTTAATAAAATATATTCAAATGTTACCCTTCTATTAGTTTGTTTGATATAATCTTTTAATGTCTTAATTAAATCATCTAAATTATAAACTTTATTAATTGGCATCAATTTACTTCTTAATTCATTATTTGCTGCATGAAGACTAATAGCTAAATTAACTTGCTTGCCATCTTTAATAAAGTCTTTTATTTTGGGTATTATACCACAAGTAGATACAGTTATGTGCCTACTTCCCAAAGCAATACCTTTAGGTGTATTAATAATATCGATAAATTTAATAACATTATCATAATTATCAAAAGGTTCACCAATTCCCATTAAAACTAAATGACTAATTCTAATATTTAATTCCTCTTCGACAGCTAAAAATTGTGCTACCATCTCACCACAAGTTAAATTTCTAACCTTTTTTAAACGACCACTCTCACAAAATTTACAGCCCATATTACAACCAACTTGACTAGATACACAAAGACTATTGCCATAATCATGATGCATTAAAACAGCCTCAATTTTGTTTTTATCACTTAATTCAAATAAAAATTTACAAACATCAATATCTTCTTGCTTAGTCAATATTTTTAAATTTTCGATTTTAAAGTCATCGTTCAAATATCTAATAACATCTTTTTTAATATTAGTCATATCAGAAAATGAAGTTATTCTTTTTTGATATAGCCATTCAAACACTTGCGTTGCTTTAAATTTTTTTTCGCCTTTAGATATAAAATAATGTTCTAAATCGTTAATTGTATAGTCATATATATTCATAATTACACCTATAATCATTATATCATAAGTCTTAATAATTTTACCCAAATTTTGTCTATTATCAAGTTAAATCAAGAAAAAACAACTGTCAAATAGTTGTTTTAATCAGATGAAGAAAATTCATCAAAAAATATCTTATCTGGTTTTGTCTTAAAAATCATAGCTATTTTAACAGCCATAACATACTTGAGTGTTCGTTGTCGATTTTCAAGTTGCCAATAATAACCCTTACTAACATTTAACATCTCAGCCATTTTTTGATAAGAATAACCATATTCTTTCCTCAAAGATTGTAATTTTCTAAAATAATTTGGTTCCATAAATTATTACCCTTTCTTTTTATTATTTTAGCATATTTTCAACCTAAAGTACATATATTAAATGTAGTTGTTTTCTATTTGTTTATGAGAAGATTTATTTAGGTGAGATTATGAAAATCGATAAAAACAATAACAAATACATTTATGTAATTGTTGGTAAAAATATTAAAAGAATTAGAAAAGAAAAGGGTCTTACACAAGTTGAATTAGCCGACTTAGTAAAATATAATGAAGGAACAATTGCCAATATCGAAAATGATAGTTATCAAACCTTTAGTTTAGAATTTGTCTATATCTTATCTAAAAAGTTAAACGTTCCAATGGCAGAATTTTTCAAAAATATCGACGAACACAAATAATTGTGTTTTTTTCACATCAAAGGGGCAAATAATTTTAAAATAACTCTTTTTAGGTTTTTAAAAATACCTACTTTAGTATCTTTTATCTGTTTACATTTTTTTAAAGTGTCATCCAAATCTTTTTTTATATATTTTAAACAACTAGTATTATACATCAAAACTCCACATTCAAAATGCAAATATAAACTCCGATAATCCAAATTAACTGTACCAATCGTAGCTATTTCATCATCGACTAAAAATGTCTTAGCATGGATAAATCCTTTACTATATTCATATATTTTGACACCACTTTCTAATAAATTATTATAATAAGCCTTAGTAACTTCATTAACAATTTTTTTATCTGGTATTCCTGGCGTAATTATTCTTACATCAATTCCACTTTTAGCAGCAATGGTTAACGCTGTTTCTAATTCATTATCGATGATTAAATATGGCGTTGTAATATAAATATAATTTTTAGCTTTATTAATTAAATTTAAACAAACATTTTTACTAACTGCTTCATCATCAAAAGGACTATCATCATATACTTGAACATACCCTTTATTACCAATATCATCAATCTCAGCTTTAAATAAATTGTAATCTTCTTTTTGCTTATTAATATGATCCCAAATAGATAAGAAAATAACTGTTAAACTAAACACAGCTTCCCCTTTTATAATTATACCGTTATCTTTCCAATGTCCATGTTTTTCATATTCATTTATATACTCATCAGCTAAGTTAATACCTCCTGTAAAACCAATTTTACCATCGATAACAGTTATCTTACGATGATCACGATTATTTAGTTTAGCTGATAAAACTGGAATAAATTTATTAAAAGAACAAGCCTTGATACCATAATTTTGTAATATTTTATAATACTTATTAGGTAAAGTTACAATACATCCCATATCGTCATATATAATTCTAACATCTACCCCTTCTTTCACTTTTTCAATCAAAATATTCAAAATATCATTCCAAAACTTACCTTCTTCAATAATAAAATATTGCATAAAAATATATTTTTTAGCTTTTTTTAATTCTTCAATTAGTCTTTGATAATACTTTTCTCCTATTTCTAAATATTCGGTATCAGTATTAATATAAACAGGATAACCAGCTTTTTTATAAAGATAATTAACATCATTATAAAAATGAATATTTTCTTTTTTTAAATTATCCAATACCTTTTCATCTTGTATTAAATATCTCTTAAAATGAAAAGTCGCATCTTTATTATCTTTAATACCAAACAATAAATAAAACAATACCCCAAAAATAGGAATGGTTAAAACTGGGACAATCCAAGCAATTTTATAACTAGGATTAGATTTACCATTGATAATCTTTAAAAACATTAAAACCCCTAAAATAAAAAAGAGCAAATATAAATACAAACTATATTTTTCAAATTTCATGATTATTAAAAATAATATATAAATTTGAATTAACAATAAAACACAAACAATAAATAAACGATGTGTCACAAAGTTAAGAATTTTTTTTAACATACTACCACCTCTTAAATTTTAACATATTTTAATAAAGAAAAAAAGAGTTCATATAGAACTCTAAAATCCAATTATTAAACATATGATAAAGAAAACTAATCCTAATACCATTGTTAACCTTGTGATGAATAACTCCCCACCACGTTCTTTACGATTAGCAAATAAAGCATCACTACCGCCAGTTATTACATTAGAAGCACTCTCTGCTTTACCTGCTTGTAATAATACTATAGAAATTAATAAAATCGAAACGATTATTAATAAAATCTGCAACATTTTTAAACTTTCCTCCTCGAACGAGTTATATTGTACCATAAAATTATAAATAATGCAAATTGATAAAAATGCCTTTATTTATAAGCATTTTATGGTTATTATAGTATATGATAAAAAATTTTTTTGATTAATGATTGCATAATTTTAATAAACATGTTATAATTTAGTCATGTCTCGTTAGCTCAGTTGGTAGAGCAACAGACTCTTAATCTGTGGGTCTAGGGTTCGAGCCCCTAACGGGACACCATATTGAATATTTAAAAGTCTAGCAAATACTTATAAATGCTAGACTTTTTATTTTTAAATTATAATTAACTGTTATTTATATAAAACAATTTTTAAAATATTTTTAGACAAATTAATATATTACGGCACCATTTCGGCACCTTTTGAAAATCTATAATATAAAAACTGTTTTTATTCTAGTTGTAAATTACCAAATATTTTTAGGTTACCCTAGGGAATAAGAATTGTAACAAATCCTTGTTTTATACAACCTTAATCATATAAATTAAGTTTAAAAGGAATCTGCACGAAGCCCGTTCGTGTTGGACACATCATTGTTGCTACTGTTGCCATTGTTGTTCACGTTCCAAGCGTTAGAACTACGTATATTCTTACACCCAAACCTTAAGCCTCACCTTGCCCT
>CALVXM010000002.1 GCA_944371305.1 uncultured Bacilli bacterium
GTTCTTTAGGTTATCTTACTCCTATGCAGTATAAATTTCTCCACATTTAATTTGTACAATAAACTGTTGACAATCCAATATTTTTCTATTACTCTTAAGAAATGATTTTGAGGTATCATATCTTCTAGATTTACTATTTCACTTACATATTGTCTTTGAGGTCTCTTTGTTAACATACTATCACTTACTTTCTTCATTATTCCTAATATAATTATATCAAAAATACATAAAAAAAGTAAGGTTTAGTAAGCTTTTAATTTGGAATAATAAAGCAACCTTACATTTATATTATAATACATTTTTTTCAAAATTAATAGACTGTTGATAATATTCTTTCGACTTTGTCAACAGTCTGAAATAATTCAATTGAATTATTTCTCTAAAAATTCTAAACAATATCTATAAAACTCTTCATGACTTTTTGAAAATTTATCTTCTTCTATCAATTGTTCTATTTCTTCTCTTGTAGCCCATTTTGCATCTTCTACTTCTTCTTCTTGAAGTACAACATCATTTATATCAATATCTTTATTCATATAATATAAATCAACAAAATCATCTTCTGTCATTATAGATTTAAATAATGTTAATTCATTTTGATTAACACTTTGTCCTAATTCTTCTTTAATTTCTGTAACAATACCTTCTAAACTACTTTCACCTGATACTGGATGACCTCCTGTTGTAGCCCATCTGCCATCTTTTCTCAACACTCTTTTTTGTAATAAAAACTCTCCATTGCTATTTTCTATAAATACAACTACAGTAATATAATATCTTCCTGATGGTACGTCTTGTCCTTTTTCTATTACTTCACCAGTCAATATTCTTTTTGAATTATATAAATCTCTTAATTCCATTTTCATATCCTCCATTCTTTGCATATTATAACATTATTATTTAAAACTGTAAATATACAACTATTTTATTAAATTTAAATATTTGCGACCAAATAATTCTAATTTATATTGATTAATCCAATCTTCATTTTGTAAAATTCTACTTAAATCACTCTTAAATATTATATTTAAAACACTAAATAAGGATTCCTCTGTTTTATTAAAAATGTAGCTGTTTTTTGAATTTTTTGCAATTTCTTTATATGTGGGAATATCATTTAAAACCGTTGGGATTCCTAATGATAATGATTCTAATGCTGAATATCCAAAACTCTCTGATTGGCTCGGCAACACTACAATTGATGCTACCTTATATGCATCTGACATATCTTCAAATCTTGTAATTATAATATCAATATTATTTTCCTTACAAAAATTTTCTATATTTTCTTTGTATTGTATATACTGTTTATCAGCACCAGTACATACAACTTGGTATTCTTTTTTTATATTATTATCTATTTTAGAAAAAGCTTTCATAAATAACATAGGTTGCTTTTGGATTGGCTCTAACCTACTAGGTAATAAAATTATCCTTTTTTTGATATCCAAATGTAAACTTTCACAAATAAAAGCATTTTCTTTATTTGATTTTAATCTATCAACATCAATCGCATGGGGAATATACTTTACTTCTATATTGGAAAGTTTAGAATACTCATTCGAATAAAATATTGATGGAGCAACAAATATAGTTTTATTATTGCATTCCTCATTCATAATATTAATCATAGTATCAAATGCTTCTTTTCCCCAATCTAATTCATATTCAAAGGGATTTGTATGTATTGTGAAAATTCTCTTTTTATCTTTAAAACAATTTAAAAATAATTGAGAATTCAGTTGAATTAAATCATAATCATTCAAATTAATTAAAGATTCAATCTTATCTGCTAATTGCTGATATGATTCTTTTAATGAAAAATTATTAAATATATTTCTTAAAAAAAATTCATCTACTATTGTATTAGTTCCAAATAAATTAATACTCTTATAATTGACACCATTTGCCTTATATTCAATACCAGATAACATATAAACGTCTACAAGATTTCCAAGTTTTGATAATGAATTAGCTAGATCCATCACAAATCTCTCTGTCCCACCAACAGCAGTAGGGCTTATTGACCACGGTGTTAATATTGCTATTTTCACTTAATCACCTCTTTCTCTATATTAAATTTTGTACTTTTATAGCCATATTTGATTTTATTAACATAATTATTATTAGTATGTATTTTTGAATAATTAAAAGCATTTTCTGATAACTTTTTATACTCTTCCTCATTTAAATTTAAATTCAAATTCCCATTATTTTCGTGAACAACAAAACCAATTTTATTTTTTTCCACAACATTACTAAAATCTAAAACATTGGAGATGATAACCGGTTTACCTTTACATAAACCATCAATTAAGGAATTAGGAACATCCTTTACAATTCTTTTTTGTGCTGGGAATGATACATAATCAGCATCTTTAAATATTTGTTCTAATTCTAAATCATCAAAAACATCGAGTAGTTTAACACGATTATTCAAACCATATTCATTTATCATTTCTTCAAACTGTAATGTATTATTGTCTCTTAATACTACAGACAAAGATAAATTTAAATTATTTTTTAGAAGTTCTAATAAATATACTAACCCCCTGTCATATAATGGTTTCCCCTCTGCCATATTCCAACTTGCAAATAAAATATTAATTTCACTTGGAATATATTTTTTATTATTACTTTCTCT
The DNA here is from genome assembly GCA_944371305.1 of uncultured Bacilli bacterium. Classification (GTDB taxonomy): domain Bacteria; phylum Bacillota_I; class Bacilli_A; order RF39; family UBA660; genus Faecisoma. The sequence goes on from CALVXM010000002.1 coordinate 2,645, forward strand.
ACTAAATTTAGATGGTGTTGGTGTTATAAAAATTGTACTTTTATCAAAGCCATTATTTATTAGAATTTCTTTATGTTGTTGGAGCTCCACAAAAATTCCTTTCAAATATTTATACTTTTTTAAATGTTTACATTCGTCAATAGTTGGTCTTCTATAAAGTGATATATATAATGGTCTTTTAGTTAAATTTAATAAAATTTTTTTAAATAATGATGGTTCCTCTTGAAATAAATGAATCATCCCTTTTGTACTAATTAAATTTTTGATTACAGCAAATGGGTAAATGGCTGGATGATATACAAATATATTATCTTTCAATTCATCATCCTGCATAGATTTCTGATTCATAAATCTAGTTGCAGTAATTATTTTACTATTATTTTCTGACGATTTTAATATTAATTCCATTTGATTGGATACAGCTTCTTTTCTTCTAGTAAAAAAATCATTAATTATTAACATAATTTATCCTCCATTCACTATTACAATTTAAACTTTTCTTTATATGTCAGTAAAATTTGCTGTATTTTTAAATTATCACTATAAATTAAATTAATCACAGTAAATCTATCTTCTCTGGGTTTTAAATTCATTAAAACAGAAGTCAAAAGATTATAATCTATCTCATATTTTTTATTTAAATCATAAATTTTTAATTTTGTTAATGCATTATAAATATCCATAATATTATCAACTTGCATAAAAAGTTGTTGTGCTATAGACATAATTATTATTCCATTAGCTACTGCAATGGCGTGTGGAACGTTAACTATATGTTCTAATTCTTTTGCAAAAATATGTTCTGATCCACTTTCAGGTTTACCACTACCATATTGATTAGTTATTTCACCAGCTTCACCAACTAAATCATATATCATTTTACAATTATTTATCAATGAAAAGAATTCTTCTCTTTCAACATATTCTAATGTTAAATTTAATAACTTTTGAGCATCATAGAACTCCGAAGTTAATGATTCATTATTATATTTAACAGCCAACTTCCAATCATTCAATGCAGTAAATATAGAAAAAATATCAGCCATACCATAAACATTAAACTCTTTTGAATTATTTAACATTTTTTCATCAAATAATATCTTTGTAGGTAAAGATGAATCTAATGTTGTCTTTTTATCATTAACAATCAACGCTACTTTATTTGTAGCATACGCATTAGTTGATAACATCGTAGGAATACATATCAATTCTTTATTATGACGATGGGCAATATATTTTCCAATATCAATTGCTGTTCCACCACCTATAGCAATTATTTTTGAGTATTTATTTAAATTAGAAAAACACTTATCAATTTTATTTTTTTGTTTTGTTACTGTTTTTGTACTATATATATCAAATTTAGTTTTATTTAAAAATATATTATTTTTAATAATAGAAGTTTCAGAATAAATTATCAAACTTTTTTCTTCAACCGTTTGCAAATAATCTTGAACTCGATTTTTAAAAGTTATTTTCCTAAAATTCAACTTAACCACTCCTTTATTTATTTTACAAATATGATATAATCATGATATAATCATCTTGAGGGATGTTTATGAAAAATATTAAAAATATAATATTCGATCTAGATGGTACATTATGGGATTCAAGGCAACAAATCGCAAATGCTTGGAATGAGATATTATTGCCTAAACTTAATATTACTATGAACATAGATATGATTACTAAATTGATGGGAAAAACAAATGATGAAATAAAGAATCTAGCATTTAAAAACATTCCTATCAATGAATCCGACAATTTAATAAAACAGTGTGAACAACAAGAAATAAAATATATATCTAGAAATGGAGCAAACATTTATAAAAATACAATAAACACACTCATAGAATTATCAAAAAATCATAATGTTTATATTGTTAGTAATTGCCAATGTGGTTACATTGAGGCATTTTTGAAATATTATAATATGAATAATCTTATTGTTGATTATGAATGTAATGGGAATACAAAACTTTCTAAAACGCAAAATATAAAATTAATTATCGATAGAAATCACCTTTCTAGAAAATCTTGTTGCTATATTGGTGATACATTTAGTGATTATGAAGCTGCACAAAATAATAATATAAATTTTATATATGCAAAATATGGTTTTGGTAATTTATCAAACCAACATAATCAAATTAATGATATATCAGAACTAATAAATTATTTTAATAAGTAAACAACTACTTATTTTTTATTTTTTGCTTAATTTTTTTTGCATCATTTTCATCACATAATACGCTTATGTCATCTAAAATTTCACTATAATCAGGAACATGAACTGTTTGTCCTACATAAAATAACAATTTTAAGTCAGCAATTTCGTGCGAATTATCTGACTCAATTTTACCTCGTGATAATAATCTACACATTCCGGTTGGATCAAATAATAAATTATTTAACTTTTCATTAAAATATATACCATCAGAAGTTACAATGTTTTTTAATCCATTATAACCAATTTCACCTCTTAAGGTTCCTGTTTGAAATTTTCCTTGTTTTCCCTTTATACTATTCAAATAATCAGGTAATGGTTGAACAATATCCTTAATAGTTCTAACCACTAATAAACAACATAATTTGTTAGCATAATTCAAAGTTCTTGTTGGAAAATCGCATACAGCATCTTCACATATTAATCCATGATGATATAATAACCAATATTGTTCAAAATTGATTTTAATATATTTTTTGTAAATTATATCCAAATCCAAAGAATTTAAAAATTTTTCATACTTACTAACTAATCCTATGTTTTCTGGTCTAACCAAAATTAAACCCGTATTGTTAAAGTTAATATCAGAAAAAAAATCTTTTCTAAATTCATTTTTTTTCTTTAAATCTTTATACATTGAATTAATAGCGGATATTTCGCCATTTCTTAATAAATCTGCAATTTGTACACCATAAACATATTTAGCCAATTGTTCATTTGCTTCCATACAATAGTCGGCACACAATTCATCATTTATAGAATCATTTATAAAACTTTCACTATAAATTTTTTTAACTATGCCCAGATTTTCTTCTAGTGGATAATAAATTTTTTCCATTATTTCACCCCCACAATTAATTCCCATTTTTTTTCTAATCTAACAATGTCAGACTCAACCGTTTTTATCCCTCTTTGAATTTCTATTATTTCTAAATCAAATAAAGATTTTACAGAATGTTTCTGTTCTTTTCCAATCTTTATAATATCCCCAATTTTTATTTCTTGTTGCTTTCCATCTATTACAATAATCCCACTTCCTGAAGTAACATACCATACTTCTTCTCTAAATTTGTGATATTGATAGCTTATATTTTTGTTGGCAAATATTTTTAAATATTTTACTTTAACATTATTTCCATTTGTTTTATAAGTATCAATAATTTTATAATATCCCCAATGCCTATAAAATATATTGTGTTTATTTTTTTCAAAAAGTGCAATACCATTTGAAGTGTTTACTATAATCGAATCAGTAACACCATTATTAACAATTTTTTTATTTTCAGTGTTTATAATATTTGTATTATAAATATCGGCATTAGAAACCTTACTATACAAATTCTGCCAAGTTCCCAAATCCATCCATTTATTTTTTGTTTTAACAACGTATATTTTTTTTGACTTTTCCAATACTTCTCTATCAAAACTATTTTTAGGTAGTTCTTTATAATTTTTATAAAATGTCTTATAGCTATTAACATTTAAATATTTATTTGATATATTACACATAGTCTCTAATTTAAAAGCTACTATACCACTATTCCAATACGCCCCATTATTAATTAAATTGATAGCTTTGTGTTCATTCGGTTTTTCAACAAATTTTTGAACTATATTTTTTTGTTCAATAATATATCCATATTCTTTTGTAGGATATGTTGGCTCAATACCTATTAATCCAAAATCTATTTCATCATTTAAGTGATAAGCCATTTCATTTAAAACATCATAAAAGTTTTGATCTACATCGTGATCTATTGGTATTGTAATTATTGTTTCATCTAAATTAATTTTTTCAACATATTTAAAATAATTTGCTATATTTAACATTGCACCAAAAGTGCCATGTGCCTCCGGTTCTTTTATTATTCTAATATTATTTCCCAATTGTTTTTTGACAAATTTACTCTGTTTTTTATTTGTTGCAACATATATTGAAAATCCCTGACTTTTTAATTTTTTATAAGTTGAAACTAACATTGTTTCTTCATTAAAAAATTTCACATATTGTTTAGGAACTTTTTTAGTAGATACAGGCCATAATCTTGTCCCTAGACCACCAGCTAATAAAACCACTTTCATTCTTACTATTTCCCCCTCTATTTATATGAAAAATGGGACATTAAACCCAAAGATTCAATATCCCCTCATAAAATCCACTAATTATATTTGAAAAAGTCATAAATTTCATACAATATACCACCAATTCATAGCAATTATTATATACAATTTTTACCAAAAGTCAACAATTTTATTGGCAATCTTCTCTTTTTCCATCTTTTATTACATATTCTTCTTGTGTTTCAGAGTCAAAGACATAAGTCGCTTCATTAGAATTCTGCATTATATTTTGTAAAACATCAATATTGTTTTTTGTTTCATTAAGCTCGATAGTTTCAATTTTGGATTCCTCTACCTTAACTTGTTCAACTGACTTTTTTTGTTTAAATACTAAATCTAATTTTTCTTTTATTTGTTCTCTGTTAAATGGTTTTGAAATATAATCAACAAAACCTTGTGCTATATATCTTTCTCTAGCGCCAGCAACAGCATCAGCTGTAAGTGCAATCACTGGTATATTAAAATCAGTTTTTTCTTTTAGTTTAGCTAAGGCTGATTCACCACTCATATTAGGCATCATTATATCCATTAAAATTAAATCATAATTATTATTTTGGTTTACTTTCTCTAAACATTGTAATCCATCATAACATTCCTCAATTTCAAAATCAAAATCAGATAAAGCTCTAGTTGCTACTTTAATATTTAATTTGTTATCATCTACTATTAGAACTCTTTTATGTCCATAATCGGTTGTTTGTTGTACTTTAGAAGCTTCAATAGTTTCATTTTTTGTAAAAAACATTTGATTAGACATCATTGTTGATTGATTTGGATCAACTAATTTACTAATTTTTTGTGGTAATTGAACCATAAACATTGATCCTTGCCCAAATTGAGATTGAACATTTATTTTTCCACCCATCATTTCAACCAATGATTTTGTAATAGCAAGACCTAAACCAGTCCCCTCTGTTGTAGAATTTTTTTCAACATCCAGTCTTTCAAATTTTGTAAATAACTTATTTATTAATTCTGCTTTAATACCTCTACCAGTGTCTTGTACCGAAATAATCAAAGTGCATAAATCCCCTTGATTAATACATCTTACATTAACTGTAACATTTCCTTGTTCAGTGTATTTTATTGCATTTGATAATAAGTTATTAACAACTTGCTTAATATGTGTCTTGTCCCCGATTAATTCATAAGGTACATCTTCAGCTATATCAAGCTTAAATTCTATTGGTTTATCACCAATTCTAGTTGTAGTAACCTTACACAATTTTGTAATTTCTTCCCTAAAATTATAAGGATTAGTTACTATTTCTAGTTTTTCTGATTCTATTTTATTTATATCTAAAATATTACCAACTATTTCTAATAATGTTTGGCTAGCATTTTGTATATCTTTAGTATCTTCAACAACTTCTGGTGGCACTTGATCCTTATAAGTTGCAATATCCTCTGATAATCCAACTATAGCATTTAAAGGTGTTCTAATTTCATGTGACATACTTGATAAGAAATCCGATTTTGCTCTGTTGGCTTTTTCTGCGTGTTCCTTGGCTAAATTCAAATTTTGAATTAACTTTAAATCCGGATTTTCAATAAAGAAATACATAATTACAAGAATCACAGTATGTAAAGAAGTTAATATCAAAATTCTTTTGTCAACAAATTGAGTTAAACTACCTAATGCTCCAAATAATAGCACAGCTATTAAAATAGCATATTGTTGTTTATTTTTATTCTTAACTTTCCATATTGAAACGATACTTCTAACTAGCCATATTGCAATTTGTAATCCAGACACAATAAATAATAAATCTACTGTTGTCCCGTATGTATAATATCCACCATCCTTAAAAACGTTTAAAGGAAAATAATAAGTGACAAATATCATCGCAAAATACGGAACTAAGGAAAGTAACAAATCTCTTTTAAATGTTTTTACTATATCAAAATCATTTTTACCATAATTTTTATTTGTTAATAACATCAAATAAATATTTAAAGCAAAGTTGAATGTAACAATATATGCTACATAAGATTTTAGAATAAACATTTCAAAAAATGTGTTAGCATTCGTCAATATTACTACATAATAACATCCTAATTCCAAAATTAATCCAACTAAATTTAATATCATTATTCCTAATAATAAACTATTTTCAAATATCTTAATTCTTTTCTTTGAAAAATGTACTATCAAAAAAATCACAATATAAAATAGTGCAGATATTGGAAATCCTATAAAAGTCATTTCTTTCCTCCTCTACCCTTATAAAAACATTGTATCATTTAACCAAAAAAAAGACAATACATTGATTGTCTTTTGATTGTCTTTAAAGACCTATATACTCATTTTAAGTTTTTTAACTTGTTCGATTTCATTGCCTTTTTTGCTTTCTTCTCTTTCAATAGAAATAGCATTTATTCTATCTCCAGTAATTTGTAAGTAATCTTCAGTTTCATATTTTAACGTTTCATAATCTCTTTTTCCACTTATTGGACTTGTTGGAAACTTGTCTCTTAATTTATATGCATAAGGGATTGCTTCCGGATTTGTAAATTCTTCTGCCAATTCTGCATTAATTACTGAAAGTACATCTATAGGTAAGCATCTTGCTGATTCTTCTAAAACTATATGTGCAACTGGAACTACTTTTCCGTCTACTGTTAACGGAACTAATTCACATTCTTTAACATATTTATTACTTGCAATTTTGTTTTCAATTTCAAATAAGTATACTATATTACCTTTTGAATCAATGAATGAATCGGTACTTCTACCTATTACTCTATAGATACCTTTTTCATCTACGGTAGCTATGTCACCAGTATTTCCCCAAAGTGTACCATTTTTGTCAACTTCAAAAAATTTTTCAGTAGCCTCAGGATTTTTTAAATAACCTTTCATCATACAAGGCGTTGATATTTTGATAATTCCTTTTTCACCTATACCTACAGGTTCATTTGTAATTGGATTTACTATTTTAGCCTCTACAAATGGCATCAATAGGCCAGATTCATTTGTTCTATCTTCAATATCCATATTAAACATTGCCATAGTACCAAATTCACTCATACCATAACCAATAATTAAATCTTTTTTTACCCCAGCTTTATTCATTTTTTCATTTATTTGTATTGCCAACTTTGTTGGAACTGGTTCGCCACCTGTGAATGGCATATCCAAAAATGATAAGCTACCATCCTTTATATCTTTATTTAATAAACTAATATAATGTCCTAATGAACCAACTACTATATTTGGTTCATATTTTTTTAAATCTGCTAGAAATGTTTGTGGATTATAAACTGGTTGCATAACATTAGTACAACCAAATGCTAATGGAGTATTAATACAATGACATAAACTTGTACCATACATTGGTGGAATTAAAACTAAATTTCTATCACCAACTTTTGAACCAAATCCATCTTTTGCATCATATATTGAAATCATATTATTCATAGAATCGTTAGTTAAAACTACACCTTTTGGATTTCCTGTCGAACCGCTTGTATATACAATAGCAGTTTCTTTTTGTTCTACAAATTCAGGTGAAACTATTTCTTTTCTAGAATTAGAACCTAATCTATTAAATTCAGGATATGTAATATAATCAACACCTGATATTAATTGTTCTTTTTTTAAATTTTTTCTTCTAACTAATGTTTTATATAAGAAAGATGCTTGTTCTGTAATAGACGAAACCATAACTTTTTCTACATTAGTGTTGGCAATAGCATCTTGTAACATTGGATAAAATCTATCTAATACAATTAATAATTTTGATCCTGTTTCATTAATATATTTTTTACTATTTACTTTAAAATAATTTGGATTAACTAATTGAGTAACAGCTCCAATTCTATTTAATGCATAAAAATGTGCCATACTATCAACCGTACCTGTCATACACATTGTTACGATGTCACCATTTTTAACACCTAACTCAATAAAACCTTTTGTTAAAGTATCAACTAATTCAAAAAATTCTTTATAAGTCAATTTACTTCCAAAACTTTCAAAAGCTACTTCATTTAAATTATTTTGATTTCTTTTTACAATATTCTCAATAACTGTACTTTCTGTTTTTTTTATCACAAACAATTCCCCCTTTATTTGATTGGTATAATAGCATATTTTTGTTTGTTTGTCAAATTTTAACCTAGTCACAAAAAAGAACATTTCTGCTCTTCTCTTTATATTTTTATATTATAAATTTCTTTTAACATTTTCTTTGATTCATTAAATATTTTGTTTTTTTCATTTTGTGTGAATTCTTCATTATCTAATGTTGTATTATAAACATTTTGAATCTGTTCATTATAAATTCCAAAAAAATCAAAATATAAAGCCATCTCAAATGTTGTTCTTCTAATTTGTTGTTCTATTCTAAAAAGTCGTACTTGTTGTAGATATTTATCTATCTTTTTCATAGTTCCTCCTTAACCTCGTGTCAATGTTAACTCTGTTTCAATAACTATGCAAGTAGAAAAAACAAAAAAACAGTAAATTACTGTTTTTTGCAATGATAACTTATTATCTCTTATTTTTTCTCGTAATCCTTTTCGCCTACAATCATCTGGTACCGCTACTACTATTACTGTGACACATAAAGTTAAAGCATATAAAATATGACCGCTTATAATAGGCAAATTAGTAACAGTATCCTTGATCAAATTAATATCAAAATTATTTTTTATAAAAATAATTGAAAATAAATAAGAAACAAATACTAAAAAGGCTCCAATATAACCAATCTTACTAATTACCTGCGCCAATTTTCTTAATCTTAATTTAAGTGGACTTTCTGGTTGTTCTTGTTGTAATTCTCGAGATATAGCGCCATAAAAAGTATTATCGCCAACTTTAGTAACAATCATTATAGCTTGTTTCGAATAGACAATTGTACCACGATAGACAATCTTATTTTCAATATTTTTATAAATTTCTTTAGTTTCTCCAGTCAAACTAGATTCATCAACAGTAATTTCTCCTTCAATAATCTCACCATCAGCAGGTATTCTATCACCTGATTCTAATAAAACAATATCTCCAACAACTACTTCTTCAATATCAATTTCTTCTATCTTGTTATTTCTTTTAACTCGACATTTTATTTTTGAAGATTCTTCTTGTAATTTTTTGAAAGCTTTTTCACTTCCATATTCACTAACTGTTGAAATAAAAGAAGCTAGAAATATCGCAATAACGATTCCAACAGTTTCATACCAATCAAAACTTTGAATTAAAAAAACCGTTTTAATTCCTAAAGCAATCAATAAGATTCTAATAATTGGATCGCCTAAAGTCGCAATATATTGTTTTATAAAACTGTTTTTTTTGCTAGCATTTATTACATTGGCTCCAAATTTTTTTCTTGATTCAATTACTTCATTATCAGTTAGTCCCATAAATAATCACCTAATAAAAAATATTAAAAATATTATTTGTTATTATCAAATTCATTCGACAAAATTATTTTATTTCATAATAATTTATTGCTTTTTGACCATAATAATTAAAAAGTAGGTGAATTTATGGATCAAGAATTAGATAAAATAATTAATCATATTAAAACAATAAATGGTAATAGTACTGATATCAATGTTCGATATTTCAACATTCATAATCAAAAAGTAGCTTTTATGTTTTTAGAAAGCGTCGCTAACGATGACAAAATTAGTAATTTTTTAGGTAAAAGCTTAAGTATTAGTGTAAGAAGTAAAAAAAATTTATTTGAAGATTTATTTAATCATATTAATAATACTATTCCCAATAGTAAAGTAAAAATAATAAATAATTATGATGATATTTTTTATCATTTAGCAAGTGGTTTTACTTGTGTATTTATCGATGGTTACAATAAAGCAATCACTTTAGAAACTAAAGCTTTATTAGATCGAAGTATCACTGAAGCGACTAGTGAACCAGTCCTAAAAGGACCTAAAGATTGTTTTATCGAAAATATATTAGCTAATATGGGTTTAATTAGAAAAAGAATTAAAGATCCTAATCTTTATTTTGAAGAGACTAAAGTTGGCAGAAGAACCAAAACTAAAGTTGTAATTGGTTATATTAAAGATATTGCTGATGAAGAAAAAGTAAATTTATTAAAACAAAAACTAGAAAAAATTAATATTGATGGCATAATTGATTCTAATTATATAAAAGAATTGCTATGCAATAATCAAAAATCTTTTTTACCACGAGTTATATCTACAGAAAGACCAGATTTAACCGCCATGGGATTATTAGACGGTAAAATAGCAATCATCGTTGAAAACACTCCCTACGTTTTATTACTTCCTACCGTATTTGTTGATTTTTTCAAATCACCTGAAGACTATTATACAAAACCATTTAATGCCTCTTTTACAAGAATTTTAAGATATATTGCATTCTTTATTGCTATTTTAGTGCCAGCTTTTTATATTGCCGTAACAACATTTAATATGGAAATTGTTCCTAGTTCTTTATTAATATCATTTTCAATTCAAAGGGAAAGTGTTCCCTTTCCCACCATAATAGAAGTTCTAATACTAGTAATTTCTTATGAGATATTAAGAGAAGCCGATACAAGAAAACCACAAATCATGGGCGCATCCATCAGCATTGTCGGTGCTTTAATTTTAGGTGAAGCAGCTGTTTCTGCCGGCATTATATCACCAATTGTTGTTATTGTTATTTCTATTTCAGCCGTTTCAGGAATGGGTTTCAATGATCCAGACATAACAAATGCAATTAGAACATGGAGAATATTATTTATGTTGGCAGCATGTTTATTCGGTATTGTTGGTATAGTTATTTTATTCATTATCTTTATAACTAAATTGAACAGTATTGAAGTATTAGGTACACCTTATTTAGCGCCTTTATCTCCTTTTAGTTTAAAAGATTTTAAAAATTCTTTGACAAGATTTCCTCAGCAAAAAATCAAGACAAGACCGACTTATTTTAATAAAAAAAATATTAATAGAATAGGAAGTGACAAATGAAAAAACTGTTAATCATTCCATTAATATTCCTATTAACTGGGTGTTGGAATTATCGCGAACTTAATCAATTAGCTATAACAACTGGGATAGCAGTAGATAAAGAAAATGATAATTATAAAATAACTATTATGATAGCTAATTCTAAAAAAAGCAGTAGTTCAGATGGTAGTATAACGCCATCAGCAGCTGTTTATGATGGAACAGGTCAGACAATTTATGAAGCCTTTAAAGACACTTCTTTAAGTGTATCTAAACAAATTTATCTAAGCCATATTGATGTATTAGTACTATCTGAAGAAATTGCGAAAAATAATTTAACTGATGTAATTGATTTCCTATTTCGTTATCCTCAAACAAGAAATAATTTTTATTTAGTTTTAGCAAAAGATAAAAAAGCTAGCGACATCTTAAAAGTAACTACGCCAATAGAGACATTTCCCTCTCAAAATCTAGCTAAAAATCTTGAAATAACTGATAAATTACAAGGATTTACTTATACAGTCGATTTTACTGATTTCACAAAATCACTTGTATCAGAAGGGATAAATCCTATTCTTCCATCAGTAACAATCATCGGAAATAGTGAAGAAGGAAATAAAGAAGAAAACGTACAACAAAATGAACCATCTACTTATTTAAAATTAGACATGTTAGGATTATTTAAAAAAGATAAATTTGTTGCATGGTCTAATCCTAATCAAAGCAAAGGAATCAATATAATCAATAATAAAATATACATATTAGGAGTTATCATTAATTACCAAAATGAAAAAATAGTAACAGAAATAACCGAAATGAAAACTGATTTTAAAGTTGAAAATAACAAAGTGAAAATAACTATTGATACAACAGGAGCAATTCAAGAGGTAAATGCTAATGTTGATCTATATAATCTTAAAACTATTGAAGAAATTCAAAATTCAGATGTTGAAAAAATTAAAGAATATGTTAATGATGCTATTAATTTAGCCAAAGATAATAAAACGGATATTTTTGGTTTTGGAAACTATGTTTATAAGAATAATCCTAAAAAATGGAATGAAATAAAGGATAAATGGGACGATGAAATATTCCCTAGTTTAGAAGTAGAAATAGAAGTCAATCTAAAACTTCAGGCCAAAGGTTCAATAAATAATATCGTCGAGGTGAGAGAATGAAAGTAACTAATTCAGAATATGCTTGTTTATCATCTTTTTTAATAAGATCATTATTTTTTGGACCAGCTATTTATAGTATCTTACATTTTGCTTTACAAGATGGCTGGATAAGTATCATCGTTTCATTTATTTTAAGCTTTATTCCTTTAATTATTTATTATAAGCTACTAAATTGTAATCCTAATGATAATATTGTTAGCTTAAATAACAAATTAGGATTAATAGGAAAAATAATTAATACAATTCTAACTGCTTTTGTTATTTTTCACGCCAGTCTAATTCTATGGAATTTAACTAACTTCATATATTCACAATTTCTATTCCAAACACCATTAATTGTTATTGCTATTGTTATTTCCTTTGGCATATTTTATATCAGTATTAAAAACCTAACAACTATTGCTAGAACTGGAACTGTTTTCTTTATTATTAGCACTATACTATATTTTATAGCAGCTTTATCTTTAATTAGTAAATGCGATTTAAATGGTCTTAAACCCATTTTCAACTCAGGTATTATGCCAATTCTAAAGGGAAGCTTTTCTTCTTTAGGACTTAATATATTTCCTTTATTTATAATTTTAATAATACCGAAAAATAACATCAAAAATAATAACAAAATTATATCATCTTTCTTTAAAGTTTATATTTTCAGATATTTGTGCATGCTATCAGTATTAGTAATTTGTGTAGCTATTTTGGGAATAGAATTAACTAACCTTTATCAATATCCGGAATATCACATTTTAAAAACTATTAATATTGCTAACTTTTTTCAAAGAGTCGAATCAGTTTTATCAGTTCAGTGGATATTTGATGCTGTCATGTCAATAGCATTATGCCTTTATTATGTTAAAGAAAGTATAACCAAAACATTTAATTTAAAAAACAAATTTAATTTAATAAATATTATTTGCATTATTAGTATTTTAATTATCGCAAATTATATCTTTACTAGTAATACGGTAGCAGAAACATTTTATAAAAATATTTATCCTTTTCTAACTTCAATCTTTTTTTTAATTATTCCTTTGATAATATTAATAATAGTTAAAGTTAAGAAAACTTAATTATTCTAATTTTCTCGCTATATTATATCCAACAACTAGCAATACAAGGGCAACTATAGTTTCTAAAATGCTATAGTTGTTTTTAAATGTTTCAAAAAATAAACTCAACACCGAACTTAAAGTAAATCCAAGAATTCCACAGTACATATACTCCTTTTTTTTATCAAATAAATATGTCATCACTTTAGATAATATAATAACACATAAAACAATACCTAATAAATAAGGGATAACTTTAAAAATATTAGTAAAAATAGCTGCCACACTAGTTAGAGAACTTAAAAAATTTAATAACAAATTATAACAACCTAAAATCATCATCACTGCTGTTCCACTAATACCAGGAATTATCATAGTTAAAGCATCAATAAAACCAATAATAAAAAATAATAAAAAATTAATTAATTCATTGGATGTCTCAACAAAAAAATGTTGACCATTCACTAAAAAAATCAAAAAAACTGTGGAAAAACTTAAAGTTAAAATCAAAATATGCATAAATTTCACTTTTTTAATATTAATATTATCGATCAAAGAAGGAATTCCTCCCATTATTAAACCGATAAATAAAAGAATAGTTGGAAAATAATAATTATTAATAAAATAAAGGATCAAACCACTAGTTAAAGAAATAGATAGTAATACTCCTAATCCGATAGGAAATAAAAATAAAAAATTATTAATTGGATTTTCAAAAAAATTACTAATTGCTTTAATAGCCTTTTCGTAAATTCCAAAACTAATTGCAATTAAAGCTCCACTAACACCAGGAATTATTTTGGCTATTCCTATTATAAATCCTTTTAATAACAAAGTTAAAAAATTCATAAATCACCTCAAAAAAAGATGTTGTTATAACATCTTATTCAAAGTAATCTATTTTCATGTTTTCTCTAACAAGTTTCATTTTATTTTTCGCATACTTTTGTGCTTTTAAAGTTCCCTCTTTTAAAATATTGTCAACTACATCAATATTTTCTTCATAATATTTTCTTTTCTCTTGAATTGGTTTTAAAAATTCCATCATCTTATTAATAAGTTCTTTTTTACAAGCTACACAACCACGACTGCCATTTTTACATTCTTGACATACAGTTTCTAAATTATCTTGATTAACTAACTTATGATAATAATAAACCATACAAACATCGGGATTAGCCTTATCATCTTTCCTTATTTTATTAGGATCAGTTACAGCTGACATAATTTTTTTAGAAATAGTTTCATAATCATCAATTAAATAAATAGCATTACCTAAACTTTTTCCCATTTTCTCATTACCATCTAAACCTTTAATTCGCATATTTTCCGTTAGCAATTGTTCTGGTTCAACAAAAGTTTCACCATAAATAGTATTAAATTTTCTAACAATTTCACGGCATTGCTCTAAAAGCGGTAATTGATCTTCTCCGACAGGAACTAAAGCTCCATCAAATATTGTAATATCAGCAGCTTGACTAACCGGATAACCTAAAAAACCATAAGTAACACTTTCGCCACTATTACCAAACAATTCCTTTTTTTGACTTATTTCTGTTTTAATAGTCGGATTGCGATAAAGTCGAGCAATCGTTACCAAATTAGAAAAATAAACGGTCATCTCGGCAATTTCCGGTATCATTGATTGAACAAAAATAGTTAATTTATTAGGATCAATACCACATGATAATAAATCGATTGTCAATTCTCTTACATTTTTTCTAACCTTATCAGGGTTATTAAAATTATCGGTCAAAGCTTGAACATCAGCTATTTCGATAAATGAATTATAACTATCTTGTAATTTAACCCAATTAGAAACAGCCCCAAAATAATGACCTAAATGTAAATTACCAGTTGGTCTAATACCTGTTAAAATATTTTTCATAATGTTCACCTCACTGCATTTAAATAAATAGCTAAAGCTACCTCTTTAGAAAAAAAGCTAAATATTTTATTTATTTTATCACATTTTTTAATTTTTAAATAGATATATTTAGTAATAATTGTATCATCGAAAATTTTTTTTATTTCATTAATATCAAATTTATCAAATTCAATTTCGTCAACATCTTCCATTTTTTCTAACAAAATTTTATTAACTAATTTTAAATCATAAATTTTTTCAATATCACAATTAAACATCTCTAATCCATATTCAATCGTTTTTATAATTAAATCATCATCAAAATCATTATCATAACCAACAATATTTTTAATATTGTTTATCTTATTTTTATATCGAAAATTAAATTTCATAATAGTTCCTTTTTTAAAAGTATAAATTTTGCCTTCATATTTATTGAATTTTTTTAAAGTATCATTATATCCAAGTTTAATCATATGATTAATAGCTTTTTCATCAAACTTAAAAACCGAATCAAGTTGATTATTTGGTTCTATTTTAATAATGTTAACATTATTATTTTTAATTTTTTGATTGATTCCGATTGCCCTTAAATCAATAGCGATTATTTCATTTGCGCCCATATCGATAGCTAAATTAATTGGCAAATTATCAGTATAACCACCATCAATTAAAATATCTTTATTAATTTTAGTTGGTTTAAAAAAAGGAAACATAGTAGCTGAAGCTAAAATGTATTGTTTTAATTCATCTTTACCTATTTTATCTTTTGTTGCGTATATCGCTTTATGTTCAACTAAATTATAAGCAACTACACCATAATTAATCTTTGATTTATATAATTTTTGAGGATTATAATTGTCATCAATAATTTTAGCTATCTTAGAAGTATCTATTCCACCATCTATCAACTTAGAAAAATAAGTTAAATACATTTCCTGATCATTATTAATTTGATCAAATCCATCATATAATGTATTGTAGTTAACTTTTTTCCAAAATTTAATACACTTATAAAAATCATTCTGGACCATCATAAATCCATTAATCGCACCAATTGATGTCCCAGTAACTATCTGATATTTAATTTTCAATTTTCTTAAAGCCTTCCATACGCCTACCTCATAAGCGCCTCTAGCTCCACCTCCAGATAAAACAACGGCTAACATATAAAATCACCTACTTGGCAAAAACATAGAAATTAATATTTTTATTAAATTGCAATTCTTTATAATCAACTAATGTTCTAACACCAAATTCATCATTATAAATTTGAATTTTATTACCATTGATAAAATAAACATAATTATCAATATAATTTATCGAATCAATTGTTTTTGTATTAAAAAGATAAATTAATCCATCTTTTCCTTGTATACTCATTCTATAAACATCATAATTTCCACCATTTTGTTTATATAAATAATAATATCCACAGTCATTGCCAATTTTATCAATTCTAACATATTGTTTATCTTCATAATCAATAGAACTATTTACAAATTTTAATTCTTTATTAGCGTCAGCTACACTCATTGTCGTCCATCCATTATTATAATATCTAATTGTATTACTACTAAATACCACCACTGATTTATTAGATGGATCTATTTCATATTGTACTTTATGATCTTTATCATACAAATATACTTTATTATCTACTACACCTTGAATGTAACTGTCCAATGATATTGCGCTATCAGATTTTATCGTAAAAGTATCTAAACTAACTAAATCAACGACATTAATTTCATTGAATTCGTGATTTTCATTATAATCAGCTACTACATAATAACAATCAACAAAAGCGCTTAATTTTTGACTATAAACATCTTTATCAAATAAACTAATATTATAAACTGTTGAGTTAAATTCTTTACTTATATCATATAAACCTTTATAATTGTTAATTCCAAGATAGTGTGCATCAAGTAAATTCTCCTTATATACACTTAATTGTTCAATAGTAGTAGCACTAGCAGTATCAGTAAATTGTTTAACATCATATTCTTCAATGCTAGCAACAAAACTATCTAAATCTTTATTTTTACCTTTCAAATTAAAATAATAATTATAATTGCCATTATTTAAACAAATCATATCCATCAGTATCAAATTACCTTTAAAAATAGGCAAAATACATTCATAATTGTCATCTTTATAATATCTTATATCATTAAGAACTTTAGCAGCTTTAGTGTAATCATGAAAAATTTGGAATGAAAAACTAACATCATCAATTGTTACCTTGTAATTATAATTATCAACACTTTGATTAAAATTTGAATTTTCATTTACTTCAAAAGTAAATTTATCACTTGATATTGAATAGGTATTATCCTGTCCACCACTAAACCAATAAAATAAAAATTGAATTCCTAAATAAAGAATAAATAAAACAATTAACATCAAAAATAATTTTTTCATACTTTCACCTATTTTTATTATATATTATTTTTTAATAATTATCAATA
This sequence comes from uncultured Bacilli bacterium, assembly GCA_944371305.1. Classification (GTDB taxonomy): domain Bacteria; phylum Bacillota_I; class Bacilli_A; order RF39; family UBA660; genus Faecisoma. The sequence goes on from CALVXM010000002.1 coordinate 20,494, forward strand.
CAATAAAATACATAGTTTGACAAAATTAGGTGTTTAATTCACACCCTTTTTAACTAGTGGAATATGCTATATTAGAAAATAAATGAAGGGGTGGATTATATGTGTAATAATGTAGAAAATGACTCTTGCAAATGCATTGCTGAAATACTAACCGTTATTAATATCCTACAACAAAACGCAAGTTGCTGTGGCGACTGTTGTCTAGATACTTGTGATCGTGGATTTTTAGGATGTGGAACAACTACTGTTGGCTGTAATACAAGACCTGTAACGTTATATACTTGTAACGGTAATGGAACACCTTGGACCATGCCAACTACCAAAGACAATGTCGATTGTTCAACAACACCAGGATCTTGTTCTAGTGTATTCCGTGTTGAAAAAATTGATGGTTGTTGTGCTACTTTTAGAGTTTTAGCTGCTAACCCAGATCCAACAGAAGCACTTACGATACCATACGTATCAACAAATTCTTTTTTTACGATGAATCTAAACTGTGTATGTAGTCTAAAATGTTTACAAGATACTTTTGTAGCAGGTGTTTAAAATTAAAAACAACGAATCAATCGTTGTTTTTTTGAAATTCAATATCCATAATTTCACTAATTGGGATAACTTCATTATCCATCGTAATTAATTCATTGCGATTTCTGCCGATAATTTTCTTGTTTAAATTTCCATCTTTAGTCGTTATTATTACATCAGCTTTATAAACATAACGTGATGAACCAAAAATTTGATTAATCTTTTGATTAATCGTTAACCTAGAACTAAACTGATTAGATTTTTCTTCTTTTTGTTCAACTTTTTTTTCTTCACTTCGATCATAGAAAACAGTTTCATTATTTTTTAATGGTTTTTCAATTTTATTAGCGAACACTTTAGGTAATTTTTTTTCCATACAACACCTCTTAATAAATTATATTACACATTCATTAAAATATGAAAAAAGTCAATTAAAACAAACTTAATTGACTAGATTCGTCTAAACCTTCTAAAATGTTCATATTTCGCATTTTTTCGATGATTGTACCAGATACTTTGCCACGTTTTTGTAAATCCTCAACGCTTAAAAAAGAACCTTTATTTCTTTCTTCGACAATTGTTTTAGCAACAGTATCACCCAAACCATCAATCGTAGTAAATGGTGGTATTAAATTATTATCATCATCTAAACAAAAAGTAGTAGCTTGACTTTTATTTAAATCAATATTTTTAAATTTAATACCTCTTGCTGTCATTTCCAAAGCAAGTTTTAAACATTCTAAAATACCAGTTTCTTTATTACTAGCATCAAAACCCTTATTAGTAATTTCTAATATTCTTGCTTTAATGGCATCATATCCTTTAATCATTGATTCAATATCAAAATCAGTAGCTTTTGTAGAAAACCAAGAAGCATAAAAATAACTTGGATAATGTACTTTATAATAAGCTATTCTAAAAGCACTAATAACATAAGCCGTAGCATGAGCTTTAGGGAACATATATTTTATTTTACGACAAGATTCGATATACCAATCTTCAATCCCTGCTTCTTTCATTTCCTTCTCAAACATAGCCCAACCTTCTGGATCTTTGCTAGCTTTACCTTTTCTAACAAATTCCATTATTTTAAATGCCTTAAGTGGTTTCATACCTTTTTGCATTAAATAGACCATGATATCATCACGACATCCGATAACTTCTTTAAAGGGAACAATATTATTTTTAATTAATTCTTGAGCATTTCCTAGCCAAACATCTGTTCCGTGCGATAAACCAGAAATTTTTATAAGTTCCGCAAAAGTTGTCGGTTTAGTTTCAGCAACCAATCCTACCGTAAAATTTGTTCCAAACTCTGGAATTCCTAATGTGCCAGTTTTATTCAAAATTTGTTCTTCTGTGACACCAAGCGGTTTTGGTGAGAGAAAAATACCCATTGTTTCTTTATCATCCAAAGGAACTTTAGTAACATCTTGACCCGATAAATCTTGAATCATTCTAAGTTGTGTTGGATCAGAATGACCTAAAATGTCGAGTTTCAAGACATCTTGGTCGATAGCATGGTAATCAAAATGTGTCGTGCGCCATGCACTAGTTGGATCATCAGCAGGATATTGAAATGGAGTAAAATCAAACACATCCATATATCCAGGTATAACAACTATTCCTCCAGGATGTTGACCAGTTGTTCGTTTAACACCTGTACACCCTAAAGCTAATCGTTCAATTTCAGCAGTTTTTTTAGTTATACCCTTATCTTCACAATACCCTTTAACAAAACCATAAGCAGTTTTATCAGCAACTGTACCTATCGTTCCAGCTCGATAAACATTGTCTTCACCAAACAAAACCTTTGTATATTCATGAGCTGCAGCTTGATTTAAATCTGAAAAATTTAAATCAATATCAGGAACTTTATCAGCATTAAACCCTAAAAATGTAGCAAAAGGCATATCGTTACCGTCTTTTAACATTTTTGTACCACATTTAGGACAATTTAAATCAGGTAAATCAAAGCCTGAAGAATAAGTGTTGGCTAAAGCAATGCCATTTTCATCAAAAATACTATGTTTACAATTTGGGCAACGATAATGAGCAGGTAGTGGATTCACTTCAGTAATTCCCATCATTGTCGCAACAAAACTAGAACCAACAGAACCACGGGAACCAACTAAATAACCATCATCATTAGATTTTTTAACTAATTTTTGTGCAATTAAATAAATAACATCAAATCCTCCACCAATGATACCACCCAAAGTCTTCGTTAATTTCTTTTCAACTTCACCTAAAGACAAATCTGGTTCAGAAAACTTAATTTCTTGTCTTATTTTATTTTTTACTTCATCAAATCCTTTTAATATCGTCTCGTGCAAAATTTGGAAAGATTCTTCTTCAATATTTTGACTGCTATTTCTTTCTAATTCTGACTTAATACTATTAAAAATACCATCTCCATACAATTCTTTAGCTATTCTCTCTTCAATATTATAAGGTAATGGATCTCCATACCAATCTTTAGCTTTATCGTAAACTAATTGCGTAACAGTCTCAACTGATTTATCAATTTTAGGAGAAAAAGGAACACCACCAGTTTCGATAATTACTTCAATAATATCAATCATATCAGCTATTTTATTTGGATTAGTTATAACAATTTCTTTTCTTGTTTCTTCATCCAAAAAATCAAAATCTTCAAGCATTTCCTTAGTAGTTCTAAAATGTTGACTAGGTATTTCTGTAATGCTACTTTTAGCAAGCGGATGTCGTCCACCGCCAGGTACCTTTTGATTAACGATAATTTCTCGATATATTTTATCTTCTTTAAACAAATGATGCACATCACCAGTAGCTACTATTAGTTTACCAGATTCTTTTGTTACTCTAATAACCTTTCTAATATGTTCAATCAATTCTGCTAACGAACCAAAATCATTAGTTTGCAACAAATGATTATAAACATCTAAAGGTTGAACTTCAACATAATCGTAAAAATTGATAATATTGGATAATTCTTCATCACTTTTACTTTTAGCTTCAACAAAAACTTCACTTTCATAACAACCGCTACCAATCAATAATCCTTCACGTAATTCATTTAAAACACTTCTTAAAATACGAGGAGTTTTATATAAATACTTAGTATTAGCTAAAGAGACAATTTTAAACAAATTTTTTAAACCGATTTTATTTTTAGCTAAAATATTAATGTGATAACTTCTACCATACTTATGGATTTCATCTTTATCGATCATCTTATTTAACTGCGACATTAACTCTATATTTTGACCAGATAATTTAACTAACATTTTATGAAGAACCAAAGCAGTACCTTCTGCATCATAATCAGCTCGATGATGTGCATTTTCATCCCAAGGAACATCATATCGTTTAACTAAAGCCGTCAAATTATGTCGAGCATAATTACTATCTAACACTCTTGATAATTCTAAAGTATCAATAACTGTATTTTTAAAACTTCCTAAGTTATATTTTTTATAACACATCTCTAAAAATGAAACATCAAATTTAGCATTATGCGCTACCATCGGTAAATCATCATACCAAGCAATAAATCTTTTAATAGCATTTTCTTCATTATCTTTATCTACTAACATATCATCCGTTATATTAGTAACTTCCGTAATTTTAGGCGGTAACTTACGTCCAGGATTAATAAGTTCATTATATTTATCAATTATTTGACCATTTTTGATTTTAACGGCTCCTATTTCGATAATAGTATCGCCACCACCAGCATTAAAACCTGTTGTCTCAAAGTCGAAAACAACATAAGTATTATCAAGTAAAACTGAATCATCTTCTCTTAAAACAATGTTAACGCCATCATCAATTAAAGTTAATTCAGTACCATAAATTGCTTTAAACTTTTCACTTTCTTCTTTTCCTTTATTTAAATCACAGACAGTATGGTATACATCAGGAAAAGCTTGAACCCCATTATGATCAGTAATGGCAATAGCTTTATGTCCCCATTTATAAGCTTGCTTTACTAATGTTTTAGCATCAACTAAACCATCCATCTGACTCATCATTGTATGAGTATGTAATTCTACTCTTTTCTCTTCTTCTTCGTCTTTAGGAGTTTCAATTATTTTATCACTCTTATTAATATCTCTTAAGTTTAAAACCACTTCATTTGAATATTTATCAAATTTAGTATAACCTCTAAATTTATACCAAGAATTATTCTTAATATGTTTTTTATAAAAATCAAAATCACTTTGCTCTTTTACAAATAATTTAGCATACATACTATCATTAAAATCAGTAATTTTTAAAGTGAATATTTTGAAATTCGATTTATTTGATTCAAATATATCGATACCAAAAACATATGCTTCAACACTAACATTATCTTCTTCAGCTATAATATCGCTTATATTATGTGTAATTTTAGGTATAAAGCTTCCCATTATTTCAATAATTTCCTTTTTTACAACTGGAATTTCTTCGGTTTTAGCTTGCTCAATTTCCTTTCTTATTTCTTCACTTTTACTTTCATTAACAATTACTGCAATTTTTAAATCTTTATAGCCTACATTATTAAGTAATTTTTCTAATTGTAAGGAAATTGATTCTAATTTCATCTGTTCAGCTTTATTGGCCACTTCAATAATTAGTCTATCATCATTTATATTAATTTCATTATCTATAAACATTTCTAACAAAGGATATTCATCTAAGTTTTTATTAATCAAATATTTATAATAATCATCTATAAAATCAAAATTAACATTTTTAACTTGAAAAGAAACATTTATTTTATAATCTTTAAAAGCTTTTTTTAAACTATCCATAAAACTTGTATAAACATCTATAGGTAATGTTTGATCTATACTAATATAAAAATTATATTTTGTTTTATTTTTATTTCCAACGATTTTATCTAATTTTCCATTACTAAAAAAAACAGATAATGAACTGTCTAAACTGATTTGTTCCAATAAAATTCTAAGTTTATCCTGCATTACTACCACCATATTAATTATACCAAATTTAAACTCTTTTTTGAACATATTATAACCTAAAAAAACTTCAATTCAGAATTAAAATTTTTTCATATAAGGAACAATTAATTTTTTTAATTCAACATTGTCTTCTTGATAATAATGAATTGTATTTTTTTGTAATGATATATCAAAATTGTTATCAACTATTATTTCTCCATCAATATTACAAATAATCGGATTCAAAGAATTAATTTTTAAATTCTTAATAAATTGGTGCTGAACCTTTGGACTTTCTACATGTTTACCTTTTAATAGTTTAGAAAATAAATGTAACATTTCTAATTTACTAGTCTTTTCAACTAAATACAAATCTAATAGATTATCATTTATAATGGCAGCAGGAGCAATAGGAATACCATTACCGTAATAAGAGCCATTACATATTGATAAAATAGTTATTTGTTTCTCAATTCCATCTAAATTAATATTTTCAGGTTTGTACTTAGGAAATACTGTAGCAATACTTCTTGGATAAGGAATTTTTGATCTGCCATACTTATTTAATTCATTTACTTTATTAGCAACTTCAGCATCAATTCCAAAAGAAATGACATTAATAAAATACCGATTATTTACAAGTCCTAAATTAATTTCATTAGTATCTGAAGAAATATTTCTAATAAAATCATTACCACTTCCGCATGGTATTATTCCTAAATAAGCATTACCACCAGCAAGACCATTTATAATGTCATTCAATGTTCCATCACCACCGACACTATAAACAACCACATTATCAAATTTAAAATTTTTAGCAATTTGAATTGTTTGTTGCTTACTAGATGAATTTATTATAAAAGTATCCGAATCATTTCTAAATAAATCATAAATAAATTTACTTACTTCTTTACTTTTACCATGACCAGCTTTATCATTTACTATAAAAACTTTTATCATAAAATCCCCCTAAAATTTTAATCGATTAATTCAACAAATACAAATCGATCTCTTCCTTGTAAATCTTTTTCCACAGTCACCTTACAATTTAGATAAGTATGAGCTAAATTAGTAATAGCTAAAGCTTGATGTTCTCCGATTTCTAAGGCAATTAAACCTTTATCTTTCAAATATTTTTTACAATTAGCTAGTATTTTCTCGTAAAAATATAAACCATTATTAGCAGCATATAAAGCCAAATGTGGCTCGTTATTTTTAACTAAATCCATAATTTCTTCGTCGTAAGATATATATGGTGGATTACTAATAATTAAATCATACTTACGCGATAATGGCTCTAACATATCACCCAAATAAAAATTGATATTTACATTATTATTTTTAGCATTTATCTTAGCTAATTCTAATGCCTTTGAAGATATATCAACAGCATCAACTAAGCAATTTAATTCTTTAGCTAAAGTTATAGCAATACAACCACTTCCAGTTCCTAAGTCAACTATGTCAAAATAACCTTTATTTTTAACTTTTTTAATTGTTTTCTCTACTAACTCTTCAGTTTCGAAACGTGGAATCAAGACACTATCATTCACTTCAATAATATTGCCATAAAAATTAACATTACCAACTATATATTGTAAAGGAATACCTAAATTATATTTTTCTATACCATCATCAAGTTTATCAGCTGGCAAATACTTTTTCAAATAATCAATATCTGTCAAGTTATTCCCCTCTTAATTTGCGGTTTTGATCTTCAGTTATTAAAGCATCGATAACTTTATCAATATCACCCTGCATGACGCGATCTAAAGTATTTAAAGTAAAGCCTATACGATGATCAGTAACTCTATTTTGTGGATAATTATATGTCCTTATTTTTTCGGAACGGTCACCAGTACCAATTTTACTTCTTCTTTCAATTCCCATCTCTTTTTCTCTTTCTTGTGTCCTTAAATCATAAAGTCTTGTTTGTAAAATCTTAAAAGCTTTTTCTTTATTTTTAATTTGACTTCTTTCCGTTTGCGAGTAAACAACTATACCAGTCGGAATATGAGTAAGTCTTACTGCTGAATCAGTCGTATTAACACCTTGGCCACCACAGCCACTACTTCTTGTGATATCAATTCTTACATCGTTCATATCAATTTCACAATCTAATTCTTCTGCTTCTGGCATAACCAAAACTGTGGCTGTTGAAGTATGAACTCTACCTTGCGTCTCAGTAACAGGTACTCTTTGAACACGATGAGCACCAGATTCATATTTTAATTTTGAATAAACATTTTCCCCTTTAACCATAAAACTAATTAAAGTATAACCACCAGCTTCTGATTTTTCTTCCTCGACAATTTCAATTTTCCACCCTTCTTTTTCAGCTAATTTTTTATACATATCAAACAAATCGCCAGCGAAAATATTACCTTCGTCACCACCAGCAGCACCTCTTATTTCAACGATAACATTCTTACCATCATTAGGATCTTTAGGTAATAATAAAATTTCAATATCTTTCGTTAACTGTTCTAATTTAGTTTGATTTTCTTCTAATTCCTCTTTAGCAAATTCTCCTAACTCTGGATCTTTAGTTAACTCTTTAGCTTCTTTAATATTTTCATTTAATTTTTTATATTCTTGATATGCATCATAAGCTTCTTTTAGGCCAGCTTGTTCTTTTGACAAACTGGTAGCCTTTTTAATATCTGAAATAACTTCTGGTTGCATTAATTCATTTGTAATTTCATTATATCTTTCCTCGATTGTCTGCAATCTTTCAATCATAATTTCACCCATTTCTCAATATAAAATTATACTATATAATATGTTTTTAAGCAAATGAAAACTTATTCATTTTGAATAAGTTATAACATTTTATTAATCAATCGCATAAATTCATCAGTAATTTCTTGTAGTCTTTCCTCAGAATTAGCTTCAAATCTAGCACTTATAACCGGCCCGGTATTGGAATATCTAACTAAAGCCCAACCATCATTAAATTCTACTCTAATTCCATCAATATCGTTATATTTATAATTTTTAGCAATAGCGTATTTTTTTACTTCTTCAACTATTTTATATTTATTTTCCTCAGTAGTATCCAGCTTTAATTCATCAGTTGAATAATAAGTGTTGATATCATCATATAATTCAGACATTTTTTTAGTAGTATTAGATAGTACTTCAAGCATTCTAAGACCAGCATATAATCCATCATCAAAACTATAGAAACGATCACCAAACCACATGTGGCCAGAATATTCTCCCGCAAATTCCAAATTTTCTTCGTGCATTTTACGATACATGTAAGAATTACCTGTGCGGTACATAATTTGTTGTAAACCTAATTTATCTAATTCATCTACTAAAGATTTAGAACATTTAACATCATATAAAGCTTTACGTATTTTTAAATCATCATTTAAATAACGATACATAATAATCATAAAAATATCAGAATTAATAATATTACCTTTTTCATCGATTATTCTAACTCGATCTCCATCAGCATCTAAGGCAATACCAATATCATATCCCAACTCCACTACTCTTTTTTGAATAGCTACTAAATTCTCACTAACTGAAGGATCAGGGTGATGATTTGGAAAAGTTGGATCACTATCACAATATAATAAATCGTAAGTTATATTTAATTTATCTAATATATCCTTTATGACAATTGAAACTGTTCCATTTCCGCAATCAAATACTGCTTTAATATTTTTATTTATTTTTAAATTGTTAACAACCAAATTAATATATTCTTCTTTAATATCATAAGTGCTTAATTTACCACTTCCTTTAGAAAATTGCCCTTTATTCGTAAAATCTCTAAAAGCTATTATTTCTTCACCAGCAGCATTACCATTTTCATCAAATGATATTTTAAAACCATTATGATTACTTGGATTATGAGAAGCTGTAATCATAATAGCCGCCCATTTATTTAGATGCTGCCTTGCATAATAATACATTGGCGTAGTAACAAGTCCTAAATTTGTTACATCAATCCCTGATTCCAATAAGCCTTTTATCAAATTTTCAGCTAAAATTGGTGAAGATAGGCGATTATCATAACCAACTAAAACTTCTTTTTTACCTCTTAATTTTACATAAGTTCCAAAACTCTTACCTAAAACATAAGCTGTTTCATCAGTTATTTGTTCTTTATAAATACCTCTTATATCATAAGCTCTAAAAATTGTTTGATCAATCATAAAATTCTCCTATCCAAAATAAAGTATTATTTTAGGAACAAAAATAATTATTCCAATAATTACAGATACTATTGCCACTACTAAAACTGCCCCTGCGGATGTATCTTTCGCTAATTTAGCTTTAGGATTAATTTCAGGCATACATATATCAATAGCTGTTTCAATAGCTGTATTCATAAGTTCTAAAGTAATAACAAAACCGAATAATAAAACACATATCAACCATTCAGTAACGCTAATCTTAAAAATAAAACCTAAAATTATAACCAATAACATTACTGAAAAATGAATAGCTAAATTCCGTTCAGTTAGAATGTTAACCTTAATTCCTTGAAAAGCATAATAAAAACTATTTAATAAAGAAGGTTTGCTTTTCTTATATTTTTTCTTAAACATGTTTCACTTCCTAATACATTATATAAAAATTATACCACAAATTTCATAATAAAAATCATAATTACAATTTATTATAATTTTTTAACATCTTTATTTTCTATTTCTTCTGTTAAAACTAATGCCTTCGCAAATTCCATTTCTAATAATGTTTTACTAAAAGAAGCATACTGAATACCTTGTTCCAAATTATCCTTATCCATCAACGTAAAATCTAATTTAAATCCAGGCATATTAACTGAAACATATTCCCTTATAAATTCTCGAATCGTCCTACCATTACCTTCCCTAAATGGATGAATAACTAATAAATCATAATAATATTCAGCTAAAAAATAAGTGAACTCACGAAAATATTTGCATTTTAAAAATTCTGATTTCATTTCTTTTAAGACAATATCTAACTCACTATCAATATTTTTTTCACTAGTGAAATAGGATCTGTTTTTCTGCATATAAACGGTACGATATTTACCTGCAAAAGGATATATACTATCAAAAATATATTTATGAATCGCACATAAATGATATTTATCAAAGTTTCCCTTTATTGGATTATTATATAATTCAACTAGTCGTTCAAAACTAATATCGGTTTCCTTTTGCTTTAAAAGATTATAATCAGTTATTCCCAACTTATTTTTTAATACGTTAGTTCCATCGATAAAATATTCATTCCATTTTCGTTCATATTCTTCGGTCATTATTTTTCTCACTTTCTATTAAAATTATCGTTTTAACCTTCGATACATCATCTTTTTTTGTTATTTCATCAATAAAAGTTTGACTAACTTTTAACCCATCCAATTTTACACTTGCCAACGCTTGAATTACTGCTTCATTATTTAACATAATACCACCAACCAATATACTTTATTATATAAAAATTTAATTTGTTTGATAACTAAATTAAACTATAATATACTTTATTAAATTATTTACGCATCACGGGAATAAACTTCTCGACAATCGTATATTTATCACGATTTTTAATATATAAATACCCTATTACAGAAAATACGACCGCGCCAAGAAAATTTACTAATAAATCTTTCATCGTGTCAATTATACCGATATCTAAATAACCAGAAATTGTAGTTTCTTTAATCTCATTATTTTCTCTATAATAAATTGTTGTATGATCAATATTTTCAATGACGACCGGTACATTTTTTCCTTCTTCATTTAAATAAACTGAAGAAACACTATCGACAATTCGATCTTTTTGCATATCCATATTTAATAAGTAATCGCCACTAAACTCGAAAAATTCCCATAAAACCCCAATCGTCATTGAAAAACAAAAACCAACAAAAGCAACAAAAATAGGCGTTAAAGTAATATGTAATTTTTCATTTCTATTTAATATATCGATCATCGAAAAACCAATAGCTCCACATAAAAAGCCATTAATGGTGTGTAACATTGTATCCCAATATGGAATTTGGCCATAAAAGTTTTGAATTTCGCCTAATATTTCAGCCGAAAATATAAAAAGTAAAATAATTATTTCTAAAGGTGTGGGTAAATCTATTTTTAATTTTCGATCGATAACAAACGGAATAATAAATAAAATTAAAGTTAAAAAACATAAGAAAACATCTTGCCAATTATGATGAAATATTTGAACAATCATTACCAAAATTACAAAAAATCTTAAAATGAAATAAACAGCTAATGTTTTTTTATCACTACCTTTAATTAATTCCTTTACTTTTTTATTCATACTACACCTCATAATTATTATATAATATTATAATTATTATTTCAATTACATATTTTTATTTATCCACAGCATAATTAAATCAACTATATAATCTACTTCTTCTTTAGTTAAATTTCGATTAGGATGAATTTTGTGCCATTTATATAAACATTTACGGCAACAAGTCGCTGTTGCATGCTCGGCTATAAAAACAGGATGTCCTCTCATTGGCGTTTGCTTGCCATCGTTTAAAGTAGGATAAGGCGTCAATCTTTGATTAATAAAATCATACGCATGTTCTTTTATTTTTTCTAATCCTTTTTCTTTTATATATAGTTTTTCTTTATCTTTTAATTTAAAACTACTTCTAAATTTTGATTTATTTAACTTTAATAACATATTTTCTAACATCATTCGTCACCATTTTAATTTCCAACAAAATTATAGCATAGAATATTTAAAAAAAATACTTATATATGAAAGGTATTTAACTTTTCATATATAAGTAGTCGTGCTTCACTTAACTTTTTAATTAAAAATTAACAAAGTTTTATTCATCTTTAAATAATTTAACAATAATAGGTTTTAACAATTCAATTATAATGAACGATAATATATTAACTATAACAACAAATATTAATTGCGAAATAGTAATGATTTCTAAACCAAATAATTTACCAATTGGTGTAAAGAATACTAATAATTGAATAGCAAATAAACATAATATACCTAAGTTTAAATATTTATTACTAAATAATCCTCTTTTATAAATTTGTTCTTTTAATGATCTACAATTATAAGCAAAGACAAATTCATTAATTACAATACTAAACAATGCTAAAGTTTGGGCAATGCCTTGTCCTAAATCAATAAAGTGGTAATAAACATATAAACTAATCAAAGTTTCTAATATAACTGAAATAATTAAAAAAGCACTAAAAAATCTTGTAAATATTCTTTTATCTAATCCATTGGGCTTTCTTTTCATAACTCCTAAAGACGCACCTTCAAAAGCTAAAGTTATAGAAGGAACCGTGTCAGCTACTAAATCTATATATAAAACATGAATAGCTGAAATAATTGTATTACCTGTTAACATACCAAATATAATAATAGCTATTTCAGTAAAATTACTTGATAGATTATATAAAATATTAGTAATTACATTATCATATATTCTTCTACCTTCTTTAATAGCAATCGTAATTGTATTAAAACTATCGTCTAATAAAATAATATCTGAAGTATCTTTAGTAACATCTGTCCCAGATGCTCCCATACCGATGCCAACATTAGCTAATTTAATAGCTGGTGCATCGTTTACTCCATCACCTGTCATAGCAACTACTTTGCCCATTTTTTGAAAAGCCTTAACTATTTGTAATTTATTTTCTGGACTTACTCTAGCAAATACAGAATATTTTTTGATATATTTAACTAAATCTTTTTCATCTAAATCATTTAAACTAGAAGCATTAATACATTCGTCTTCATTTTTACAAATACCAACTTCTTTAGCAATAGTATAAGCTGTAATTAAATTATCACCAGTCAACATTATTGGTCTAATACCAGCTTCCTTACATTCTAAAATAGAGTCTTTAATATTATCTCTGACTGGATCTTTTAGTCCAATTAGACCGACTAATATTAATTCATCTTCACTATAATCTTTACTTGCAACCTCTTTATAAGCAAAGGCTAAAACTTTTAAACCTTCTTTAGCCATATTACTTTCCAATTCAATATATGAGTCTTTTATCTTTTTATCTAATTTAACAACTTTGTCATCAATTAACACTTCTATACATCTATTTAATATTGATTCAAAACTACCTTTTGTATATAACATCACTTTATCATCAACATCATAAACAACGCTCATCATCTTACGATTAGAATCGAAGGGTATCTCTGATATTTTTTTACCTTTTATATCTTCTTTTAAATAATTTTTTAAAGCAACATCAACAGAATCACCAATATAATTACCATCTTCATTTAAGACTGCTGTATTACAAAAATAAACTATATTTTTAAAAGTATCGTCTATTTTATCAACTTCTTTTAATGAACTATAAACTTTAACAACTTCCATTTTATTTTTGGTTAAAGTACCAGTTTTATCAGTACATATAACTTCGGTAGCACCTAGTGTTTCAATAGCAGCCAAATTACGAACTATCGACTTCTTCTTAGCCATTTGGCTGACACCAATTGATAAAGTGGCTGTAATGGCAATTGGCAAACATTCTGGTACACTTGCTACAATCATAGAAATACAAAGCATAGCTATTGTTAAAAAGCTATAATTATTAATAACACTATAAATCAAAACAAAGGAAATTAAAATACAAGCAACAAATAAAATAAATTTACTAACTCTAGCCACTTTCATTTGTAATGGTGTTAAAGGTTCGACATCACTATCAACTATAGAAGCAATTTTACCTAATTCTGTATCCATCCCAATTGCTGTAACAACAGCTTCTATTTTACCAGAAACTAATATTGTTCCTGAATAAACCATATTTTTTCGTTCAGATATTAAAGCATCTTTTTTTATAATTTCTTCGTTTTTAGAAACACTAGCACTTTCACCAGTTAAAATAGATTCATCAACTTTAGCATAATAACTTTTAATAATCCTAGCATCAGCTGGTATTTTATCACCGGATTCTAAAATAACGTAATCACCTACTACTAAATTTTTAGAGTTAATATCTTTATATTTGTTATTTCTTTTAACAGTTACATAATTAGCTGAATATTTTTTTAACTTTCCAATAGCATCTTCCGCTTTAGATTCTTGTAGAAAACCCATAAAGCAATTAACCAAAGTTGTTCCTAATATAACAATCGGTTCTAGGAAATCGCTTTTATTAAATATAGAGTATAGCAAAGATAAGATTCCTACTACTAATAACAGAATAACCATAATATTTTTAAATTGACTTAAGAAAATTTGTAACTTAGTTTTTTTATCTTTTTCAACTAACAGATTTTTACCAGTTAATCGGTGTAATTGTTTAACTTTTTTAGGACTAATACCTTTACCACTAGTATCTAATTCTTTATAAATCTCTTCAATTGTTTTTTTATAAGCGTCTTGCATAATACCACCATAATTATTGTATCACAAAAAATACATAAGTTGTTAACTTTTAATTTAAATATTAACAAAAAAATGGAGCCTTTCGGCTCCTTCAGGGGGTTTGGTTGGGTCAACTCACATGATATTGTAGTAAGAGACCCAAGCGTGGATACCACGCAATTATAATTATAAAGAATAACTTTAAAATTGTCAAGATTTTAACAATTAAATCTATAAATTAATCTAAACTATCCAATTCTTTCAACACATTATAAATATACTGATATTTATCTTGATAATTTTCCATAAATTCTAAACTATCTTCCTTAGCCAGTACAACCATTTTAAAATCTTTTTTTAAATCTGCTAACTTAAATTGCATATCACCACTTTGTTTAGTTCCAAACAAATCACCGCTACCTCTTAATTTGAAATCAGCTTCACTTATTTCAAAGCCGTCGTTAGTTTTAGTTAAAATTTTTAATCTCTCAGCTTCTTGATTACTAATCATAATAAAATAAGATTGTAAATCACTTCGCCCAACACGACCTCTTAACTGGTGTAGAGCAGATAAACCAAAACGGTAACTATCAAAGACAACCATCATTGTTGCATTAGCTACATCAACCCCAACTTCAATAACTGTCGTACTAATTAAAATTTGAATTTTATTTTCTTTAAAATCATTCATTACAGTTTCTTTTTCTTTATTAGATAATTTACCATGCATTATGCCGACTGTAAACAATTTACCAAATGCCAAATTCATTTTATCTTGCAATTTTATTACATTTTCCAATTGTATTTTATCGCTTTCTTCGATTAAAGGAGCAATGACATAAATTTGATGACCAAGTTTTAATTGCTCATACATCATCGTTAATACCGCTTTAATTTCACTTTCTTTTTTTAAATAACTAATTACCTCTTTACGACCTGCTGGTTTAGTTTTGATACTTGAAATATCCATATCACCAAATAAAGTAATCGCATAAGTTCTAGGAATCGGTGTAGCACTCATGTATAAAACATCAGGCATAATTCCTTTATTCTTTAAATTACTTCTTTGATTAACACCAAACCTATGTTGTTCATCAGTAATAACTAAGCCCAAATTAGCATACTTAACATCTTCACTAATTAAAGCGTGAGTTCCGATTACAATATCTATTGAACCATCTTCTAATCCAGTATAAATTTCTTTTTTTTCTTTAGCTTTTAATTTACCAGTCAATAAACTAACTTTAACACTCGGTAAAAGTTTAACTAAATTATTATAATGTTGCCTAGCAAGAATTTCTGTTGGTGCCATCAAAGCACCTTGATAACCAGCCAAATAATTAATATACAAAGCAATAAAAGAAACAATCGTTTTCCCGCTTCCTACATCACCCTGTAATAACCGATTCATTCTTTTTTCGCCAGTTAAATCACGATAAATATCTTGAACAGATTTTTCTTGATCGACAGTCAATTTAAACGGTAAATTATTAATAAATTCTAAAACCTTATCTTTAGATACATCTCTTTTTAATCCTTTTTGAATTTTTTTGGATTTCAGATAATTCATTTTTAACATAAAAATAAATAATTCTTCATACTTTAATTTATTAATAGCCAATTTAAGATTATCTAAATTTGTTGGATTATGAATTTCTTTGATACTTTTATCTTTATCTAAAAAACTATATTTTTCATTTAAATAATCTGGAACATAATCTAAAGTATCGATATCGATACTTCTAATTATGTTATTTAATTGAGAACTATTAATTCCAGTCGTAACATGATAAACTGGCTCTATTTTAGTCATATCACCTAAAGGAGTAAACTTAATATCGCTACAAATAATTAAATTCTTTTTCTTATCAAATTTACCGATAACGGTTAATTTAGTCCCTACAACAATTTTATTTTTAAAAAATCCACGATTAAAAATAGTAACTTTCAATATTTTACTACCAACATTCAAATTAAAATCCATTTTATCCTTATGATTTCTTATATAAGTAACAACGGCATTAGTTTCAACAATGCCATCAATAATTATTTTATCATTCTGTTCTAATGAATTAAGATCACTTTTTTTTATAATATCATAGCGAAAAGGATAATAAGCTATTAAATCAAAACAATCATTAATTCCTAATCTTCTTAACGTATTAATCATTTTAGGTCCTATGCCTTTAATATTTTCTAAATTCATAATTTCACCAATATCATTATAGCAAACATATTTTTGTTTGTCCATACTTCCTTCTAATAATTATATTATCAAAAAAAGAATCAAAATCCTTGTTAACTTTCGATTCTTTTTAATATTTCTTCAGTAGTAATTAAATTTAGTTTATATTGAAAAACATATTTTTTAATTTCAATTATATTATCACTTAAATCATTAGGTGTATGTGCATCAAAACCAATACAAACTTTACATCCATAATTGGCTACTATCTCCCAAAATTTAGGATATGGATAATAAACAATATTTTTATGATACCTATTTAAACGAAATCCTTTAGCATTAATTTCTAATGGCATATCATATTTTAAACTCAACTTACATATTTCATGAGCCAAATTAATAGCAATATCATCCCAAATCGGTCTATTTAATAAATAATAATCAGGGTGAGCAAAATATAAAAATAACCCTGACTCAAAAGCATTATGAATATCTTTTAATAATAGATCTAGTTCTTCTAAACTACTATAGTTATAACAATCATTATCTTTTAAATAATGATGTTGTCCTAAAATTAAATAATCACAATGCTTTTTCAACTCTTTTAATTGTTCTAAATGATTAGAAAAATATTCACATTCAAAACCTGCATATATTTTTATCTTCTTTTGATATTTTTTCTTTAATTTATCAATTGATTTAAGATATTTTTTATATTCCTTCCATTCCATTCTTTGAATTGGAAAAGATAATTTATAATAAGGACAATGATCAGAAAATCCTAATATTTTAAATCGATTATCAATAGCACTGATTACATATTCCTCATCTGTCCCTGATGCATGTCCACATCTAATAGTATGCGTGTGAAAATTATACTTCATAATACCTCCAGTCAAAAAGAAGGATTTACCTTCTTATATTTTTAAATATTTGCGAACCGCACGCCATGAACCAAACATACCAACTAAAATGCCAATAGCCATTAAAACCAATGAAACAATATAAGTAAATGGCAATGGTGTAATTAATTGAATAAATGGTGACATAATTTGTCCATTAAATGAATTATATAAAGCTTCATAACCTATTATAGTAACTAAAATTGGTATAATTGAACCAAATAATCCTAAAAATAAACCTTCTAATATAAACGGTATTTTTATATTAATATTTGATGCGCCAACTAAACGCATAATTTCGATTTCTCTTTTTCTTGAAAAAATAGTTATCTTGATAGTATTTGAAATCAAGAATGCCGTAACAATAATCAAAGCAATTACAACACCATAACTGACTTTTTTAACAATATCAAATACAGATACTAATTGTTCAACCATTCCTTCGCCATATTTAACACTGTTAACACCGTCAATTTGCTCAATTTCTTTAGCTACTTCATCAATTTTATTAATATCGGTTACCTTTACTTGAAAAGCATCTAGTAATGGATTATCTTCCCTATCATCATATTTTTCTAATATACTATTAAAATCACCACTTTCTTCCATCATTTCAGAAGAAATCGTCATTTTATCTTCAAAAGTAAATGACTCAACATTATTAATAAGATTGATTTCATCCTTAATTTCTTCAATCCTTTCAAGTGAAATATCTCTATCTAAAAAGGCAACAATCGTCATGTCTTTTTCAACCGCTTTAGTAAAATTATTTACATTAAATGATAAAATTATGGCAATTGATACAACCAATAACGTTATTACAATACAAGCAATTGAAGCTAATGAAAGAGAAAAGTTACGAAAAACACTTTTAAATGCATCACGAATATTTCTTCCTAAAATTCTAAATGCTTTCATGAACATATTCTCCTTCCTTATAATCTTTAACAATACGACCAGAATCTAATAAAATTACACGTTTTTTCATTTTATTAACAATTTCAGTATCATGAGTAACCATAATAATTGTCGTGCCTAATTTATTAATTTCATCTAAAACCTTCATTATTTCCATACTAGTATTTTCATCCAAATTTCCAGTTGGTTCATCACAAATCAGTAGTTTAGGGCCATTAACTATTGCTCTTGCAATTGCAACCCTTTGTTGCTCACCCCCAGATAACTGATTAGGATAATTCTTAGCTTTATGTTTTAACCCGACTAATTCCAATGCTTTTAAAACTTTAGTATGTATTTCTGAATTTGGTAATCCAAATATTTCCAAAGCAAAAGCGACGTTTTCATATACAGTAGATTTAGGAAGCAATTTAAAATCTTGAAATACTACGCCTATTTTTCTTCTTATTTTATAAACATTGCGATTTTTCAATTTGCTGACATTAATACCACCTATATTAATAATCCCCTTAGTAGGTTTTTCTTCACGATATAACATCTTTATCAAAGTTGATTTTCCACAGCCAGTTGAGCCAATAACAAAAACAAATTCACCTTTTTCAATATTTAAACTCAAATCGTATATAGCAGTAACACCTGTTTTATAGGTCTTTTCAACATTTTTTATTTTTATCAAATCCATAAATTATTCCCCTTCCCTACTTATTTCCGATCACTTCATAAACATCTGATACCATAATTAATGCCTTGGGATCAAGTTGTAAAATACCTTGTTTAACCATATAATATTCTCTAGTTGGAACGACACACATAATCATTTTAAGAACATTGCCAGTATATCCACCGCGAGCATTCAAAATAGTAACACCATGACTCAATTTACTCAACAAGTATTTTTTTACATCAGTTTCATTTTCAGTTATTACCATAAAAGTTTTAGATTGTGAAATACCAATCATAACTTTATCAACTAAAGTACTCATAATTGCTACAACTACGATTGAATAAATAACCGTCGAAAAACCAAATGTTAAAAATCCTAATGTCATAATAACAGCATTGGTCATTATATTACAACTGCCAATTGGTTTTTTTATGCACTTTGAAAGTAACATATTGATAATATCAGAACCACCAGTTGAATAACCAACTTTATAAACCAATCCCGAACCAAAACCAGTAAGTAAAGCTCCAAAAACAATAGCAACTATTTTTTCAATATTACTAATATCAATATATGGAACTAAATATGAAGTAGCCTCAACCAAAAGTGGATATAATATCGAACCAATTATTGATCTTTTAGTTGATTGAAATCCTAAAAATATAAAACTGAAAATTAAAACTATAACATAGCTAATCATCAAAAACAACGAAGGCTTAATACCAAATAAATTATTTGTAATAACCGATAATCCACTAAATCCAACAACTATATTATTAGGTAACAAAAACAAATTAAAAGCTAAAGCATAAATAGAGGCCCCGATTAATAACATTGCCAAATCCATTAAAGTACTATTTTCTTTAACAATTATCTTTTTTTTCTTTTTAAACAACATATTACCTAATTCCTTTCAAACAACTATTAATAAATAAATCAATATTCCCATCTAAAACTTTATCAACACTACTAGTTTCAACATTAGTCCTTAGATCTTTAACCAATGAATAAGGATGCATAACATAATTACGTATTTGTGAACCAAAATTAATATCAACTTGTTCACCTTTAAGTTCTTTTAATGTTCTTTCTTTCTTTTCAATTTCTAATTGATATAGCTTATTTTTTAAAATTTCCATAGCTTTTTCTTTATTTTGAATTTGACTACGTTCATTTTGACAAGTTACAACAATTTTAGTAGGAATATGGGTTATTCTAACTGCTGAATCAGTCGTATTAACACTTTGTCCACCTGCACCAGTACTTCTATAAACATCGATTCTAATATCATTAGGCTTAATCTCTATATCAATATCCTCATCTACAATATACGGTGTCACATCGACAGAAGCAAAAGAAGTATGACGTCGTGAATTAGAATCAAATGGAGAAATTCTTACCAAACGATGAACACCTTTTTCATTTTTTAAATATCCATAAACATTAATTCCATATATAATCATTGAAACACTTTTAATTCCTGCTTCTTCACCTTTTTGTTCATCGATAATTTCAAATTTGTAACCTTTTTTTTCACACCATCTAGTATACATGCGATAAAGCATACTAGCCCAATCGCAACTTTCAGTTCCTCCAGCACCAGGATGAATTTCCAATACAGCATTATATTTATCATAAGGTCCATTTAATAAAGTTTCTATTTCTAGTTTATCCAATTCTTGTTTAATATCATCAATATCACTGATGACAAGCTGCCGTATTTCTTCATCATCAAAACTAATCATCTCTAAATTAGAATTGATCTTATTTTCAATTTCTTTTACTTTTTGAACCAATTTTTTTAAAGCATTAACATTATCAATTACTTCAGTGGCTTTATTAGGATTATTCCAAAAATCAACTTGATTAATTATATTTTCTTGTTCTTTAATCAGTGCCTCTTTTTTGTCTAATTCAAAGTAACCCCCTTAACTCAACAATCTTACTTTGATAATTTTTATAAATGTTTAACAATTCTGCATTATCCATACCATCACCTATTAATAATTTTATCATTTTTTTTAAGGATTGTAAAATGTTTTTAAATATACCTACTTTTATCAATCTTTTTTATTTTATCTTTATTCACAAAATAAACTTCTTGCGCTAATTCCATAAAAGGTATATCAGATAAAGAATCAGTATAAAACTTATCAATTCTTCTATTTTTAAATTTCTTTTTAAATATTTTAACTTTGTTTTTTCCAAAACAAATAAAATTAAGTTTTTTTGTTTTTAAATCGAATTCCGTACAAATAATATTTTTAACCTTTAAATCATCCTTTATATAATTAATTAAAAAATTAGGACAACCAGTTATAATTAAATCATTTTCATTTAACATCTTTAAAAATTCAGGTTTTAATTTTTTATAATTCAAAGCCCAAAATTCTTTAATTAATCCATCATAATTAAACTTAGCATGCTTAAAAAAAGAATTGATCACTTTTTCTACTGTTTTACTGATTTTTTCTATTGTTAACAAATTTAATTTATATTCGATTAATCTAAAAAGTACTAAAGGTAAAAACTTAATTAGCCAAATATCCTTTTTGATACAAAACATAAAAAAATCAAAAACGCTCTCACCGTTATAAATTGTATTATCAAAATCGTACGCATTCATTTTAATCACCATCTTTTTATTTTACTATATTTATGCATAAATATAAAATTGAATTTACTCTGATTGTAAAACTAAAGTCAAAAAAAGAAGATTATTTCTTCTTAATTATAAAATATTTACATTCATAAGCACAATTATCTTTAATATAACAATCTATTTTTTTATAATCATTTATATCATTAAACAAAGGATTATTACTATTACAAAATCCTTTCAGTCTTAACTTGTTATAAGCCCAATCACCTAAAATATAGTCATAATCCTTAAAATAATCAGTATATCTATTAGTTAATTCATTAAGGTCAAAACCATTTTTATATTCTTTTTCTAATATATATTCTTGATTATCTAAAATAATTTTCTTCATTACTAATATTCCTTCCCAAAAGCACTTGAAACTTCGTTATATTTTTCTAAACTAGAACTACCATTCCAAGTCATAAAACCACCAGTTAATCCTGCATCATATAACCCACTTATTTGTTTTGCAACCATTGAAGAATCATAATGAGTAGCAGGACTTTTACTCGTATCATAAACTTGAATCCAAGTTCTAACTATTGCAGGTGTAGGAATTTCTTCTTGTCTCTTTGTAACAAAATCTTCTCCCCATAAATTTAATAAATCATAAGGAATTGTCCAAACTGGAGTTTCAAAACCATATTCATATTTATAAAAATGATCGGGATATGGCATACCACTTATAACATCAGCAACATTACTAATAGCAGGCCAATATTGACCATAAGCAGTAACGTAAGTATGCGCAGCCTCGCCAAAAACATCGATTGAAACATAAGCATTATATTTATGAATTTCATCACATACATACATAACGAATCTTTGAATAGCTTCTGCTTTATCTTCCTTATAAGTATTATTATAACTGATTTTACCAGCATCTTCTAAAGAACCAACTCGATCTGGAAATCTAACATAATCAAATTGAATCTCATTGAAGCCCATTTCTTTTACCGATTCGATAGCTAGGCTCACATTAAATTCCCAAACATCGCGATTATAAGCACTTGGCCAATATGAGCCATCATGATTATAAGAATTTCCTGTTGCCGTATCAATAATAGTATCTTCAGGATGATCTTTAGAATAATAACTATCTTTAAAAACAGTAATTCTTCCAATTGCGTATAAACCGGCATCTTTTATTTTTTTAATAGCATTTTTATATTCATCATAGCTATTAATTGCTTTATCATAATTAGTTGGAGAATATTCTTTCATAGCATTAGCAGGATAAGCTGGGCTAGTGTTGTCTTTAATATCTACAACAATCGCATTTATTCCTGATTTCTTAGCTAAATCAATATATTTATCAACATTATTAATAACTCCAGCATTCATATACAAAGATCTTACTTCGCTAGGCATAACATTATTTTCAAACTTCGGTTTTTCATAAGGATAATAGTCTAGATTAGCAGCATCACCGCCACCCCAAGAATCACCTCTTTTTTTATGAATTTGATAATTACCTTCTTCATCATAATTAGCTAAAGCCGCCTCTTCATCATTAACTAAATATTTCCCATATACATATCCTTCGTCGTCATTATATTTTACTTTATACATATTGACAGAACCATCTTCATTTAAAAAATCATAATCTAATATCTCAATTTTACTACCTTTTTTAATTAAACCTTTTATTTTGATACTATCTAAATTTTCGTATAAAGTTAAAGAAGTTCTTACATACATTTCTTTTTCCAAGACAACATCTTTTTCTTCTTTAGTTAAATTATTAGCCAAAACATAATAGTCAACATTCTGATAATTTATTTTATAATATTCTTGGTCATTATTTATAATTTTATCTTTCAAAATTGTTACTTTTACACCTCTATTTATCTTATCTGTCTCATTATAATTCATATCATATAAAGAGACCTGCAATGTATCAGAAGCAATATACATATCATTATTAAACACCAAATTTGACACACCTTTAAATAGAGTTTTTAAAATCATAAAACAAATATACGATACAATTAAAACACCAATAATAAAAATAATAACTCGATCAATTCTTATTTTAGCTCTTTTATGTTTCATATACTTCACCCTAATAAGTAGTATATCACATCTGATTTTTTTATACAATAAACTTATCTTAATTTATTGGAAGAGCAAATGATGGAGAATTATTATTTAATCCATTAAGATAATAATTAGGAACATTACCTTGAATTAATTTTAAAGCTACTGGTATTGATGTGTCAATAGTTATCTTATCAGTAACAAATGGTAAAATTATTTGAATTGATAAATCTAAGACAACATTTACTTCAATTAAAGCATTATTAATTCCATAATCAGTTACTTGTGTATTAACATAACTTGTTATATCTCCAACCAGACTAAATTTAACCGGAATTTTAGGGCCGATATTAGCTAAAAAAGAATTACCAAAAACAATTCCTGAAGGAATTTCATAAATAATTCCTTGTTTTAATTTGTCTTGGTTATATTCGATCAAAGCTTCATTCGTTAAATTTAATAATTCTACTTTACCCTGTTCTAGATATTTTAAATTCGATTGAATCAAAGAAGTTGTTGAAGTCAACATTTGATTAACAACAACCGGATTAAAATCAATTGATTTTATCTCATCGCCTTCCTTAGTAATGATAAACATATCATCAATATTGCTCTTCGCAACATTCTGATTGATTGCATCATTAATAATAATACTAGCTAATTTTCGAGATTCCATTTCCGCATAATCTAACAATACTGGATTTACTTTTAAATTAATAAATTTAAAAGACAAAAATATAAAAATAATTAACAAAATCAAAATTATTATAAATTTATTAAACTTATGATGTTTTTTTAATTTAATTCTTTTTTTCATCTTTCCACCAATACATTTTATGTATAAAAAAAACCTTTTAAAACATAATAAAAAAGGTGATAAAGTTGATTGATAAAATAATGAGTAAAAATGTAATTGTCTTAGATGAGAATACTAATATTATAAAAATATCTAAAACCATGAAAGAAAATGATATTGGTATCATTCCAATAAGTAGAAACAAAAAAATAATTGGCGTCTTAACTGATCGTGATATTGTCACTAAAGTGCTAGCCAATAATGATGAAAAAATCAAGAATTATATAACAAAAAAAATAGTAAAAATTAATGTTGATTCTGATATAAATGAAGCTTTAGAAATAATGAAAAAAAATAAAATTAAAAGACTATTAGTTGAAAAAAATAATAAATTAGTAGGAATATTATCAATTTCCGATTTATTATATTATCAAAATGAAAAAATATTAGAAACTTTTAAAAATATCTATACAATTGATAAAAATAGTGATGAATATCATGTGGAAATTGATGAATTTGAATTATAAATTTATGTAAACAAATGTCAAAATCAGATTATTTCACATTCAAAAAATACAATATGTGCTACAATAATTTTGGAGGTATTTGTAATGAAATGTGTAGCAATTAAAGGCGTTAAACAATTTGAAATTAAGGAAATCGAAGAACCTAAATCAGAAAATGGTGAAGTTGTCATCGATGTATTGAAAACAGGAATATGTGGTTCTGATATTCATTATTGGGTTTTAGGACAACCTATCGGTTTAGTAATGGGACACGAATATTGTGGAGTAGTCACTGACCCAGGGAGTCGACAAGATTTAAAAATCGGTGATCGGGTTACTGCTTTACCAATTTCCCCTTGTAATGAATGTCCAGCTTGTTTAACAGGAAATCCACAGTACTGTAGACAAACATGGGCACATGCTACTGGATTGTCTTTAACAAACCCAGGTGGTTTAGCTCCTAAAATGAAAATTAGACCAGATATGGTATTAAAAGTTCCAGATAATTTGAAAGATGAGGAAGTGGCAATGGTAGAACCAACAGCCGTTGGTCTACATGCTATCCATTTAGCTGACGTTAAAGTCGGTGATAAAGTATTGGTTATAGGAGCAGGCATCATCGGTTTAGTTTCAGCAATGTTTGCCAAAATGGAAGGCGCTAGTTATGTTGCAATTAGTGAACCAAATGAAGCTAGAGCTAAAAGAGCTATTGAATTAGGGGTAGCTGACGAATGGTTTAACGCTAAAGACGAAAAATTAACCGAAAAACTACTATTCAAAACTAATGGTGGATTTGATTTGGCTGTTGATTGTTGTGGTAATTCTAAAGCTGTTAGTAGTGCTATTATGGCAGTTCATCCAGGTGGTAAAGTTGTCTTAGCTGGCGTTTCTATGACACCAGTTACTATTCCAACGGTAGTAGCAGTTATGAGTGAAATAACTATAATTAGTTCAATTGCTTATACTAAAGAAGAATTTCAAACTTGTATCAATTTAATGGCTGATAAAAAAATAGACATGATGAAATTTGTTGATGAGATTGTCGATTTAGAACATGTACAACAATCTTATGAAAGATTAACCTTAGGAACTGATAGCGCTGTTAAAATATTAGTAGATCCAAATAAATAAACATAATTCTTAATAAAACTATTATATTAGATATTGTCAAAGACCAAAAAAAGAACTATTTCAAGTTCTTTTTTTAGTTCTAATTCATTTTCTAATCTTTTATAAATACACAGCTGTTTTTTTCTTAAAATCATAATTTTTTTTATCTTTATATTTTTCAACTAAAATAACTTTATTTTCTTTTAAACTATTTTGAACATCAATAACTCTCTGATTTTCTGAACCTTTAAATTTTAAATCCAAACTTCGTTGCTCTAAAATAAATTTGCCATCTACTAAAACATCAACATAGTTTAAAAATTCGATTATTTTAGGATTATTTAAAGCTAATAACTGTTCAAACGTATAACCGGTATAACACCACACATTAAGATTAATTTTTTTACAATATTTAACTATTTCTAAACAAGCATCTACTTGAAACAAAGGATCTCCACCTGATAAGGTAATTCCATCTTGTCCTTGAATACTATTTAATTCTTCTTTAATTTCCTCAAGATCAACCAAATATCCACCTTTAAAATCCCATGTTTCTTGGTTATGGCATCCTTTACAATGATGTGAACAACCTTGTGTCCACAAAACGACCCTAATTCCTTCACCATCAACGATACTATCCGGTTGTAATGGAGCTGCTAATCTAATTTTCATTATGCGTTCTCGATATCTTTAGTACCATGTTTTACGCGATCACGTTCTTCTGCTCTTTTACCATCGTTAAAACGGTCTACTGTTCCAACTAAATATCCCGTAATTCTTCTAATTCTTTCAAATTTAACGCCTTCGCCTACTTTTTTTTCTTCTAATTTCATAAATCTCTCCTACCTTCCATAATTAGTCAATGACATATTTTTAAGAGTTTCTACACTAACTCCCTCACAATCGTGACGTCCACAACCAGGACATACATCACCAATTACACCTGTATATCCACAAACTGGATCACGGTCAACTGGATGATTAATAGCTCCATAACCGATACCTTCTTTATACATAATTCTAACTATTTTTTCAAATGCTTCTAAATTATTAGTAGTATCGCCGTCTAATTCGACATAAGTAATATGTCCAGCATTAGTTAAAGCATGATATGGTGCTTCGATATGAATTTTTTCTGAAGCAGTTATTTTATAATAAACAGGAACATGGAATGAATTGGTATAATATTCTCTATCGGTAATTCCTTTTAATTTACCATAAATAGCTCTATCAATATTAGTAAATCTTCCTGATAGTCCTTCAGCAGGAGTAGCTAATAAAGTAAAGTTTAAATTATATTTACTAGCATATTCATCGCATTTTTTACGCATAAAAGTAATAATTTCATAACCCAATTTACGTGCTTTTTCGTCCTCACCATGATGTTTTCCAACCAAAGCTTTTAAACATTCAGCAAGACCAATAAATCCAATTGATAAAGTACCATGTTTATAAATTTTACGTAATCTATCGTTTGGTTTTAGTTTTTCAGAATCAAGCCATACACCACTTCCTAATAAGAAAGGGAAGTTGTAAGGTTTTTTAGTACATTGAAATTCAAATCTTTCTAATAATTGATCCCTTACTAAATCCATTTTTTCTTCTAATTCAGCATAAAATCCTTTTAAATCAGTTTCATTATTACTTACAATACCATGTTTAATACCTAATCTAGGTAAATTAATAGTTGTAAAAGATAAATTTCCGCGTCCTGGTGTAACTGCCTTATCAGGATCAACGACATTTCCTAAAACTCTAGTTCGACATCCCATATAACCAACTTCAGTAGTATAATCACCTTTATAATATTGTTTGTTAAAAGGAGCATCCATAAATGAAAAATTAGGGAATAATCTTTTAGCTGATACCTTGCAAGCTAATTTAAATAAATCATAATTAGGATCATCAACATCAAAATTTGTTCCTTTTCTAACCTTAAAAATAGAAATTGGGAAAATTGGTGTTTCACCTTTTCCTAAACCTGCATCAGTAGCTAACAAATAATTTTCAATAACCATTCTTCCCTCGGCTGATGTATCAGTACCAAAGTTAATTGAAGAAAATGGTACTTGTGCTCCAGCTCGAGAATGCATAGTATTTAAATTATGAATAAACGCCTCCATTGCTTGATAAGTTATCCGGTCAGTCTTAGCCAAAGCTTTTTCGTAAGCCATCTTAAACAATCTTTCAACTTCGCTTGAATCTTTAGCAAAATGATAAAAATCGCTAATATCAAATTCAATACTTTCTAACTTATCAATTTCTTTAGCAATATTATTCATATTAACAAATTTAGCAAAATCACTATAATCTAATAAATCAGCTATAGTTTGTTTAAATTGTTTTTTAAATGTATTTAATACACCAGGAGCCATATAATAATCAAAAGCTGGAATACTTTGACCTCCATGTTGATCATTTTGATTTGATTGAATAGCAATTGCGGCCAAAGCACTATATGACATTATATCTTTAGGTGCTCTTAAATGACCATGTCCAGTCGAAAAACCATTTTTAAATAATTTTTCCAAATCGATTTGCATGCATGTTGTTGTTCCCATCGCATAAAAGTCCATATCATGAACATGAATATCGCCACTATCATGAGCTTCACTGAATTTATATTTCATTAAATAAGCTTTACAGAACTCTTTAGAAACAGTACTTCCATATTGTAACATTGTTCCCATCGCTGTATCACCATCAACGTTAGCATTTTCTCTTTTAGCATCTTCTTCGTGAGCTGATTTTAAACCCAATCCTTCGATAGCTTTTAAAAATTTATGTAATTGTTTTTCATCAGAAAACATTTTACGTGATAAATTTCTTCTTTCGCGATATTCTGAAAAACTTTCATACACATCTTGATAGCCTTTTTTCTTCAATTCTTCTTCAATCATATCTTGAATAGTTTCAATTTTAATCTTTTCTTCGTTAGCGTACTCTTTTTCAATTCTTTTTAAAACACCCTCATACACTTTATTAACATCTTTAGTAGTATATTTAAGTTCTTCACCAGTTTCCTCATCGATTTCATTAACACTATCAAAACCTTTTTTTATTGCCAAAGCAATTTTTGAACCATTAAAATCTACTTTCTTACCATTTCTTTTTACAACTTGCAAAGTTGCCACTTTTTCCTCAACGTCTATCATAACTTACCTCAACTTTCTATTTTCATTATAGTATTAATAACAACAAATGTCAAACAAAAATTCACATTTTTTAAAAAAATATTTTTACTAAAAATTTATTTTTTTAAAAATCCCTTTATTTTAAATAATTTAATTTCTGAATTAATTTTAAATTAATCAAATTTGATATATTTGCTTAATTTCATTTTAAATTCAAGCAATATTCAAATAAATTAATTTTTTGTTAATATAAATAAAATAAATTTTTTTTAATTTTTGAAAAAAATTAAAAAAAGAATTTTTTTATTTTTACTTATTTTTTTCAAAATACAAAGCAAACCGATTAACAAACATTTTTTTGCTTTTAATAAATATACTTATATTATAATATACTTTAATATGAAAAAAAACGAATTAGAAGTAGTAAATGCTCAATTTTTAATTTCTAGTTTATTATTAATCACTTTGATTATTTCTTTTAGTTTGCTTTTTGATGAAAAAAAACGAATTTTAACAGGAAAAAGACTTTTTCCTAATAGTTATAAATATATAAATTTATTTAATAAAGTTTTATTCGTATTTGTCTTGATATACAGTTTAGGAGTAAACTATATACAATATGAACAAAATAAAAAAGGAAACTCAGTTCCTTTTAAAAATCAAGTATACGCTTCCATATTCAATTTAATCGGTGGAATCATCATTTTATATGTGGTTATACAAACATGGAATAATGATGAGGTTGCCAGCTTAGAAAACACTACCT
This sequence comes from uncultured Bacilli bacterium, assembly GCA_944371305.1. Classification (GTDB taxonomy): domain Bacteria; phylum Bacillota_I; class Bacilli_A; order RF39; family UBA660; genus Faecisoma. The sequence continues at coordinate 50,982 of CALVXM010000002.1, forward strand.
AATCTTAAAATTATTAATAATAATACGATTAACAACAACATATATGATAAGCAAAAAAACACCTGAAAAACTCACTAACACCCCTATTTTAAACCAAATTGTTAACAAAATAGTTATAAAAGGAGCTGCTAATGCTTTCATACTTTCAATATTAGAAATTATCAAATTACTAATCAAGCTGTTCATAGATCCTAATAAGACAAATAAAACACCTGAAATAATCATGGCAATTGAAAAATATTTTAGAGGTTTGTAAATAGACCAAGTGCCAACTACCATAACTAAAAATAAAAAAGCAATTGCAATATACAAATATATCGATTTAAAATTTAAAAATGATCTAATTGAAGAAATTGGTAAATTACCAAACATCTGTTGACTATCTGGAACAATTTCAATCAATTTATTACAATAGTTAAAAACATATTCTTTCAACTCTTCTTTTTCCAACATAATATTAATATGATTATCTAAAGATTCATTGGCAATATCAATCATTTTGTTAACAGCATCCAAAGATAGTTGTGGTTTATTTTCTCCATTCACCAAATAATCAATAGTTTTACTAAAAAAATCACCTAAAATAAAATTAATCTCTTCGCTTTTTAATATATCATCAACTATCTCTTGAGGAATATTACTATCAATTCCCAAATTATATATCTTTTCTTCTAAAGTTATACCACTTTCTTCAAGGTTAAATATCAAATTTACATCCATATTCATTATCTCAGCACTTTTAATATAATCTGATAAATTATCTCTATTAATTAGACTTTTACCAGAATGCAGCAATATAGTAGCAATAATTAAAAGTAAAATTAATAATGAACTACAGACGGCCAAGGCTTTACCCAATAATTTTAAAAAGTTCACACCTAAACCTCCTAATTATAGTATTAATATACCATAAAAACTATATTTAGGCAAGAAAAAAAGACGAGTAATTAAACTCCAACTTTATGAAAATCTAGTCGCAATTTATCAGCGATAGTTACAATAAATTCTGAATTAGTTGGCTTAGCTCTATCTATATCGACACTATGACCAAAAATCGTTTCCATAAGCTTAATATCGCCACGATTCCAACTAACTTCGACAGCATGTCTAATTGATCTTTCAACACGTGATACAGTAGTATTATATCGATTAGCTAACTCTGGATATAATTCTTTTGTTATCCCACCTATGATATCTGGATTTTCAAATAACATATTAACTGCATCTCTTAAAAATTGATAACCTTTAATATGAGAAGGAATTCCTAAGTCGTGTAGCAATTTGCTAATAGAAATTTGTAAATTACTATTATAAAAATCAATACTTTTATCATCTTTTTTCTTAAAAACATCATATATTTTCTTTTCTAAATCATCCAAATCAAAAGGTTTTAAAATAAAATAATTAACATCATATTCTGAAACCTCTCTAATCACTTCGCTAGCATTATAACTAGTTTCAACAATTACTTTTTTATCAATATTATTAACTTTCATCTGTTCTAAAACATAAATACCATCTTTTTTAGGCATAATTAAATCTAATAAAATAATATCGAATTCATCAGTTTTTGTTTTAATTAATTCCATTCCTTGTAATCCATCATAAGCTTCTAACACCACATTAACTTCTTCATTATTTTTAAAATATTCTTTTACAGCATCAATCAATTTGATATTATCATCAATCATTAAAATTCTTATGTTCTTCATAAATTCTCCTTCTATAATACTGCTGTATTTAAATTATATAATATTTGCCTATGTTTTTCTAGAGCAAATATTAGCTAATTTTGTCGAAAAGATAAAAAAATCACCGTTTCAAAGACTATCGATGATTTTTTTTAAATGTTCACAATCTGTCGAAGCTTTTCCAATTAAAAAACCTGATAAATTATCTATATTTTTCAAAATATTTATATTATCTTTATCGACGCTACCGCCGTATATTATTTTAGCATTTTGCGAACATTTTTCATATAAAATTGTTTGAATAAAGTCAATTGTAGTCTGAATTTCATTATTAGTAGGCGTAATGCCTGTTCCAATACACCAAATTGGTTCATAAGCAATTATTACATTACTTAAATCATTTACATTTTCTAAAGCTGATAACAATTGTTTTTTGATTATTTTTTCTTTATTTTCTCCTTTTTTTTCGCCTATACACAATATAACATTTATATTTTTTTCTAAAGCTTTTACTATTTTTTTATTTATTTGTGAATCTGTTTCGTTTTGTTCATATCTTCTTTCACTGTGGCCAACAATAACATAGCTAATACCTATTTCTTTAGCTTGTTCAGCAGTTATTTCACCAGTATGAGCTCCATTATCATAACAAGAAATATTTTGGAGTCCCACTTTATAATTATGATTTAAAAAATAGGGAACATATATTGCACTAGGGCACAATATTACATTATCAGTTATTTTATCAACATAATTTTTGACATCTTGATAAGTCATATACGCTTTTAAATTACCAATTATTATTTTATTCATTATTATCTTCCTTTTTACCAAATAATTTTTTAAAAAAGCTTTTTTTCTTTTTCTTGTTCTTTATAGCTTTCTTATATACTTCTAAAACTTTTGAAGCGAATACTTTATAAGAATACTTTTGGCTACTTTCAAATGCATTAATAGACATTTCTTCTAATCTTTTTAAATCATTTGATAAATCTACAATATATTTTATATATTGTCGTTTATTTTCAAATAAAAAACCATTTTTATCATCATCAATAGGATCTAAAAAACTATCATCTTTAATAGCAACTACTGGAATCGAAGCAGCCAAAGCTTCTAATACTGTTAAACCTTGAGTTTCCGTTTTAGAAGCAGTAACAAAAATATCCCCCAATTTATAGTATAAACCAATATCTTTTAAAGGAACTTTGCCAGTAAATATGACGTAATCATCTATTTTATTTTTTCTTACCAATTTTTCTAAATTATCACGTTCAGGACCATCACCAACTATCATCAATTTACAATTTGGATTTTTTTTAATGATTGCCTTATGATTTTCAATTAAAAAATCAACACTCTTTTCAAGGCCCAATCTACCGACAAACAATAAAATAATATCATTATCCCTAATTTTTAAAGATTGTTTTAATTTGTTTATTTTATCTTCACTATATTTTTTGCTATACTTTTCAATTTCAATACCTGTAGGTACAATATGAACATTTCTTTTTACTTTGTATTTTTCTTTGAATAAATCACTAGTTTTTTTTGTTGGAACAATTAATTCTGTAACCGTAGTATCACAATAAAATAGAGTTAAATGTTCAGCTATTTTCTTAGCAGTTTTATCAAAATGACCTTTAGTTATATAATGAACATAATCCTCATACATAGTATGATAAGTATGAACTAATGGAATATTAAATTGTTTAGCAATAATTCTTGCAAAAGTTCCAATTCCAAATTCTGTTTGAGAATGAATAACATCTAAATTCCAATTTTTAATGGTTTTTATTGCCCTAGCTGGATATATACTTGTTAAACGATAATCAAAAATTCCAACTGGTACACCAGGAATTCTTAAAATTTTATCACCATATTCATATTTCAAACTACTAGGATTAACTGTTACAATATAAACTTTATGTCCTTTTTTTTCTAATCCTTTTCTCAACATTTCAATGCTAGTTGATACCCCATTTATTAAAGGAATATAAGTATCTGAAAAAATTCCTATCCGCATTTTAAATCTCCTTTTGTTTTATATTAAATATAATAGCCCCTACTATCATTGGTAAATAATATGTAATAAAACGCCATAATAACATCAAAGTACTCAATAATGGTTTTTGTAAATAAAAACCAAACAAGGTTACGAATAAATATTCCTGTCCACCAATACCACCTGGAAGAGGAACATAACTACTAATTATTGAAACAAATGATACTAAAACAATTGCTGTAACTCCATCAAAACTATTATAATTACCAAGACTGAACAAAACAGTTAAAGGTACAATATATAAACACATAAAAGCTAAACAATTTAGCAAAATTAACTTAATAAACTTCTTTTTATTAGAAATTAATAGTCTTGCATTAACATTAAAATTTTCTATACTTTTATTTAGTTTTTTTGTTTGTTTTTCTTTATCTTTAACAATCTTAAAAAATGTCAACAAATTAACAACCCAACCAATTAATAATTTATCAATTTTCTTACCATAAGATACGACAAATAAAAGAAATAGTACTAATAAATTTGCCAAAAAACCAACAATAAGAAGAACAAATATTATTCCGTCAATTGGACAAATTTTAAAAATTTGATTAATAATTATCGTCAAAAAACCAACAATAATTATTGCAATTTGGTGAATAATTGACTCTTGAATAACAACATTCGTTCCTTCTGATAATGTCAGTTTGTTTTTCTTTAAGACATATACCTGAAAAGGTTGTCCACCAGTTGAAAAAGGTGTTACTGCATTAAAGAAAAATGTCATCAACTGCAAACTGAAAGTTTTTTTAATACCATATCCCTTAAAATTATTAATGATATTATTAGTTACTATTGCTTTTAAAAATGTATAACTAAGTACTAACAAATAACTAATAAATAACCATCTTATATCGGCATTTAAAATAGAAGTTATTATTTCGTGATAATTATCTTTCAAAGAAAAATATAGAACAATTAATGTAAATATGACAATAATCAATAAATTTAATGTTCTTTTTTTCATTTAATTACTTCAATACCAGGTAACACTTTACCTTCTAATAATTCCAAACTAGCGCCACCACCAGTTGATATATGCGTAAATATTTTATCGTAGCCAAATTGTTTGATAGCACTCGCTGTATCGCCACCGCCAGCTATTTTAATAGCTTTAATATTTCTTAAAATTTCACAAATACCTTTTGTTCCCCCACTATATTTTTCGTCTTCAAACATACCAACAGGACCATTCCAAATAACTGTTTTGCTAACATCTAAATATTGTTTAAATAACTTAACAGTTTTAGGACCAATATCCAATCCCTTTTCTTCGTTAGTTATATCAGTAATAAAACATTCTTTCAAATCTGTAACAACATCGATCGGTAAGATCAATTTATCTTTGTTTTCTTTTAACATTTTTTTACAAAAATCAATACTATCTTCATCTAATAAAGAAGAGCCAATCTCGACACCAGAAGCTTTTAAAAAAGTAAAAGCCATGCCACCCCCGATTAAAATATAATCCGCTTTATTTACTAAATTTTCAATAACACCAATTTTATCACTTACTTTAGCTCCACCCAAAATAACAGTAAAAGGATGTTCAGGGTTATTTACCGCTGGAAGAAGATTATTTAATTCTTTTTCTATTAAAAAACCAATTCCGCTTTCTAAATTACTAGCAATTCCCACATTGGATGCATGCGCGCGATGTGCGGTTCCAAAAGCATCATTAATATAAATATCACCTAATGAAGCCCAATATTTCCCTAATTCAGAATCATTACCACTTTCCTTTTTTCCATCAAGATCTTCAAAACGTGTATTCTCCATCAATAATACATCACTAGGTTTTAATGATTCAATTGCTTTTTCCAACTCTTCACCTCTAGTTTTATTTACAAATTTAACTGTTTTTTTTAATAATTCACTTAATCTTATACTAACAGGTAATAAAGTATTTTTTTCTTTATCAGCTTCTTCTTTAATACGTCCTAAGTGACTCATTAAAATAACTTTAGCATTATTATTGATTGCATATTTAATAGTTTTTAAACTTTCAATAATTCTCGTATCATCTTTAATAATCCCATCTTTAATTGGTACATTAAAATCAACCCTAATTATTACTTTCTTATCATTTAAATCAAAATCTTTTATTGTTTTCATTTTATCCTCCTATATTATATCGCTTTTGTGCGACTTTATAATTTTGTGCAATTTCATCGGCTGTTAACGAATAATTATAAAATTGTACATCGGCAATTTTTCCTTTAAAATATCGATTAGAACTAAGATAACTTCTTCCTACATCAACTTCATTATAATGAACTATATTCTTCGTCGTAGCTATTCTATTGACTAATTTTCCATTAATATAAACTGTAACATATTGCGCCCCATCATAAATTACAGTATATTGAACATATTTGTTTAAATAGTCTGTAGATGATGTAAAAATACTATTCCAAATACTACCATCGCCGTAAGTTGATTCAAAACGATTAGAATTAAATTGTGTAGCAATCCCTCTAGCACCAGAACTACTATCATATAATCCGAATATTCCACGATAATTACTCATATCACTAGCATTTAAAACAACAGAAACAGTAAAATGTTGTCCTAAATTTATGTTGGGATTTATCGGAATACTTATATAATCATCAATACCATCAAATAAAATAGCCTCCCCCGTCCAATTATCAGCACTAAAATTATGCATAGCAGCTTCATAATTATTTAATGAATAATCTTTCCAATTATTACTTAAAGGCTTACTATAACCATCATATGAAGCCACCAAACCATTTTGAACATAACCAGATGCAGTATAATCTCCTTCCAAATATTCATAGTCATAAAAACCATCACTATTTTTAGTTATCATAACAGTATTATTTGAAATATCACTATCGTCTTTAGGATTTGTTAAATCATAATTTATATACTCGTTTTCCATTAAAGAACGAATTTTAATAAAAGTTTTTCCTGATTCAGTTACAGAATCTAAACTATTATTAACATTAGCCATTAAATAATTTTCAGCTGCCATATAAATATTTTCTTTAAATAATTCATATTCTTCATTTTTACTTTTTTCAGTAGTACTAAGTAATGAAGGAAGTGCGATTAAGGTCATTATAGCCAGCAAAACGATTATTGCAATTAACTCTACTAGCGTAAACCCATTTTTTTTCATACTATCACCATTATCATTATAAAATATTTTTAAAATTTAATCAACATTAGTTTGTCAATTAAAGGTATTATGACATATTTGTAACAAAAAAAGACAAATAAATATTTCAATCAATTTGTCTTTTTTAAATTTATTTACTTATTTTATTTAAATATTTGGCAGTCCTTACCATTTGGTTAGAATAGCCCATTTCATTATCATACCAAGCAACAACTTTAACTAATTGTTTGCCATCAACTTCCAAAATATCAGTTAACAACCCATCTACTAAAGCTCCACATGAAGATCCAATAATATCACTTGAAACAACAGGATCAAAAGTAAATTTTAAAGTTTCATTACAATTATTCATAAGAGCTTGGTTAATTTCTTCAACTGTAACATTTTTTGATAATTCTAAAGTTAAATCGACAACTGAACCAGTTGGTGTAGGAACTCTTAAAGCACTACCATCTAAACGGCCTTTTAAAGATGGAATTACTAATCCTAAAGCACTAGCAGCACCAGTACTAGAAGGAATAATATTCATCGCGCCAGCCCTACCACGTCTAGCTTTGATTCCTTTTTTATGAGCAACGTCTAGAATAACTTGATCATTTGTATAAGCATGAACAGTAGTCATATAACCTTTAACTATACCAAATTCATTATTGATAACATTAGCAACTGGCGCTAAGCAGTTTGTAGTACATGAAGCAGCTGAGATAATTTCCTCTGTTCCATCCAATATTTCATGGTTAACATTGTAAACAATCGTTTTCATATCACCTTTACCTGGAGCTGAAATAATAACTTTTTTAGCACCAGCCTCAATATGTTTATGAGCATCTTCATATTTAACAAACTTACCAGTACATTCAAACACTTGATCAATTCCTAATTCACCCCAAGGTAAATTAGCAGGATCAGTTTCTTTAAATATTCTTATCTTTCGACCATCAACTATAATATTATTTTCATCAAAAGAAATACTATCCGCTTTATAATTTCTATGATTACTATCATATTTTAACAAATAAGCTATTTGTTCAGCATCTGTCAAATCGTTAATAGCCACGATTTCAATTTCTGGATCATTTTCCATAATTCTAAATACTAATCTTCCAATTCTTCCAAAACCATTAATTGCAACTTTCATTTTATCATTCCTTTCTCTAATGGAAGCAACTTCCACCAATAAATTCTCTCAGAACAGAAGCCTGAGGAACATCATCACTTGGTATTGGTAAAAAATTCCTTAAAAAATTTATCAATCTAATTGCTTCTGGATAAACTTCATCATCTTCGTTAACTGAAAATAACAAAGGTTCGGCATATGTTTTTAAAACCCCTAATTCGTAAATTAAAGCAGAATTAATTATGACATCAGCATCATTTTGATATGGAAAAACATATTCTTCCTCTCCTTCTAAAATGTGCTTCCAATTTTTTAAAGTTTGTGCGGCATCATAACCACGATACTTATTGTCTCTAATTATTCTTCTTAATCTTCGAGTATCAGATGTATGAATTCGATTGTGATTGTCGATATTCAATTGAGTTAATGGGCTAATATAAATTTTAAATTTATTTTCCTCATTAATCGCTACAGTAAGATCAGGATTTAAAGCATGTAAACCTTCAATAATTATAATATCATTATCACCTAGTTGTAAATACCTACCATTGTATTCTCTTTCACCTAAAACAAAATTGTATTCAGGAAGTAAAACCCTTTCTCCTTCTAATAATTTCAACAATTGTTTGTTAAACAAATCTGTATCGACAGCTCTTAATGATTCGAAATCATATTCACCAGTAACTTTTCTAGGAGTATCTTTACGATTATAAAAATAGTCATCGGTTGAAATACTATGAGTTTTAAAGCCACGTGTTTTAAGATAAACCTCTAGTTTTCTAGCTGTAGTTGTCTTACCGCTTGAAGTAGGACCAGCCAATAAAACTATTTTTATTTTATCCCTTTTTTTATAAATCATGTCTGCAACTTTAGCTAATTGTGTATTATAATTAGCTTCGGCCAATTGAATTATATCATTATATTTACCTTGTGATACAATTTTATTTAAATCAGCCACATTAGAAACATTGATTGTTTTTCCCATATTAGTATAATCCAAGAAAGCATCGAATAACATTTTATGATGAGAATAATCCTCAGTATATCTTGGATTATTGATTGAAGGATAACTTAATACAAAGCCATTATCTTTTATATAAGTGAGTTTAAAGTCATCCAAAACTTTAGTACTATAAGGCATCTCGCTAAAAAAGTAATCATAATACTCGTCTAGCCGATACAAATTTATATAAGTATTACTTATATACTTAAAAACTTCTACCTTATCAAACTGTTTTTTCTTTCTAAAAAATTGCATTGCATCCTTACGAGAAACACTCAATTTTATAAAATTATAATCATTTTTAACGATTTCATACATTTTATTTTCGATTTGCTTAATAATTTCCTTATTTATTTCTTTGTTCAAAATTTCACAGTAGACACCTTTATCGATTGAATGTTGAATAACCACTTCAGCATCATTACCTAAAATTTTTTTGATAGCAACGATCATCAAAAAATGAACGCCATGTGAATAAACAGTATGACCATAAGTTGAACTCCGATCATAAAAATCAATTTGACATTTTTTAGTCAATTTATAAGATAATTCTTCAATCACATTATTAACTTTAGCAACTAATATTGGATAACTAAAATCATTTTGAAAACTACTAGCAACCTCTAATAAAGTAGTATCTTCAGGATATTCTTTCATTAATCCATTTTTATACTCAACCTTTATCATTTTTTCCATAATATCATTCCTTTATTCTTTCATAAGTACATTTTACCAAAAAAAAAGAATTTTGTCATTTATTTTTTAGAATAATTTTGGTAATTATTAACTATTATATTAAATAGGAGATGATTTTATGCTTATACCAACTATAATTGAAAAAAGTAATTCAGGCGAAAGAGCTTATGATATTTATTCAAGACTGTTAAAAGATCGCATTATTATTCTAACAGGAGAAATAGATGACAACTCAGCCAATATAGTAGTAGCACAATTACTATATTTAGATAGTATTAATAACAATGATATTAGTTTATACATAAATAGCCCAGGAGGTAGTATTACCGCTGGGATGGCTATTTACGACACTATGAATTTTATTAAGAGTGATGTTTCAACCATCTGTTTAGGACTAGCAGCATCGATGGGAGCTTTTTTACTCTCAAGTGGTAAAAAAGGAAAAAGATACTGTTTACCTAATAGCGAAGTCATGATTCATCAACCTTTAGGAGGAGCAACTGGGCAAGCTACTGAAATTAAAATAGCAGCAGAACACATATTAAAAATAAAGGATAAAGTTAATCAAATTCTAGCAGATAATACCAATAAAGATATTAAAACAATTGAAAATGATACTGAAAGGGATAATTATTTGTCAGCCTATGAAGCATTAGACTATGGCATAATAGACCAAATATTATAGAGAAGAAAAATCTTCTCTATTTTGACGTATTAGCATAATATTTTTCACCTAATTCGACTAATCTTTTAGTCATCTCGCCACCTACTGTTCCATTCAATCTAGAAGTTTGATCAGCACCTAAAGTTATACCTAACTCTTTAGCTATTTCATATTTCAAATTTTCTAAAGCTTTTTTACTTCCAGGAACGACTAGTTTATTATTCATACAATCACCACCTTACATTATTATTATGGATGATTTAATGTAATGAATGTGTGGTAAAAAAAGTAGATAGCAAATTTGCTATCTATTTTAATTATTTAGCTTGGTAACCACCTAAGTTTTGTTGTCCCATTTGAACTAATCTCTTAGTGATTTCTCCACCTACTGAACCATTAGCACGGCTTGTAGCATCTGGTCCTAAATTAACACCAAATTCACTAGCTATTTCATATTTCATTTTATCGATAGCTTGTTTAGCACCTGGTACTACTAATTTATTTGTAGATTTATTCATTTATTTCACCTCCCGTACACTAATATCATGCGCACAGAAAGATAAAATATAAGTGGTAAAAAATGGTTATAATAAATCTTTATAATTGTTATTAAAATTAGTTATTATTTCTATATTATTAATGCAATCTTCAATTAAACTCTCATAATCAAAGTTTTCATATTCCAAGCATTTATCCAATTTAGGATTAATTACCGGATGTTTTGGAACAAATATAGTACAACAATCTTCAAATGGTAAAATACTTGTTTCATATGTGCCAATTTTTTTAGCGATATCAATAATTTCCAATTTATCTAAACAAGCAATTGGTCTAATAATTGGAAAATTGGTTACACTATTAATGACATTAATACTAGTTAACGTCTGACTAGCAACTTGACCAATACTTTCGCCATTAATAACTACTTGATATTTCTTATTAATACTAGTAGCAATTCGATACATCATTCTTCTTAAAATGGTAACATTATATTCACTTGGTACTCTTTTATAAATTTCTTCTTGCAATTTTGTAAAAGGAACAACTAATAATCTAATATTACCGGAATATTCATCCAAAATACCAGCTAATTTAATAACTTTATTTTTAGCTTCAATACTAGTGTGAGGAGGCGAATCAAAATATAAACAATCGATATCGATTCCTCTTTTTAAAGCTAAATATCCGGCTACAGGCGAATCAATACCACCTGATAACATCAAAAGTCCTTTTCCCTGAATGCCAACAGGGTATCCACCAATTCCTTTTATTTCGTTAGTATAAATATAAGTATCCTCCCTTATTTCAATATGAAGTGTTAAATCAGGGTTATGAACATCAACCTTACAATTTATATTTTTTAAAACTAAAGAACCTATTACATTATTAAAATCCATCGATTTAATAGAAAAGTATTTATTAGCTCTTTTGGTTTCAACTTTAAAAGTTTTAAAATTTTTTTCTTTTAAAATTTCCAAAACCATTTGTTTTATATCTTCTATATTAGTATTTGTTTTATAAGCAATTACTATTCCTTGTAAACCAAATACTTTTTGTAATTTTTTAACAGTTGAATCAATATTTTCTGATTCAATATACATTCGATCCCTTTTTTTTATTATTTTAACATCTTCTTCTTTTAATACTTTATTTATATTATCTGATAGTTTGTTGATAAAAATATTCCTATTCCCTTTTTTAGTGGTTAATTCTCCATATTTTATCAAAATTAATTTTTTCATCTAAATCACCTGCAATTATTATATATTAAGTTTGAATCTAAAGCAATAACACTTATTTATAAGTTAATAAATATATTTTAGCTTGTTCTAATTCCTCTTCTAAAACTTCAATTCTTCGATGATCAAACATAAGACCTAAAACATTTCTTAAATTTTTATAATAATCGATTACTTTTTGAGTATATAAACTATCATTACCACAATAACCAATTGCAAAAGAAGAATCATTTCTTATTTTAGCCAAATAAATCATTTGATTATCGTAAATACCATTAATCACCAAATTTCCTTCTAAATTATCTTGATTAGGCCTTCCATAGCAACCATTACCTACTTGTTCGATAATTTGTTTTGATTCATTTGAAGAAAATACTTCATTAACCGAACTAATTGATTCATCTTCTGTAATTTCAATTATTTCCTCATCATCAATGCAATGATTATCCTTTAAAAATTCACCGAAACATTTTTTACTTTTTTTCAAACTAGTCAACCAGATTTCAAAATCTTTTTCATCAATTGCTATATTTCCTATTTTTAATAAATTATATAAATGATTTTGCAGTTGGAATTCGTCTAACTTACCAAAATCACCTAATTTACCTTTATTATATACTTGTTCTAACAAATATCTTTTAATCAAATTTTCTGTCATAAACATCCTCCGTTCATTTTAAAAGACAAAAAAAAGCCACAAACGACAGCTAATAAATTCTAGCACACTATATAAAATATGTCAAATCAAAATAAAAATGATTATTTTTTTGCAAAAAAAATAGAAGAACATAATCTTCTATTCATAAAACTTAAGTAATTTATTATAAATATCCGGTTCAATTTTATTTAAACAATTAATTGTTAATTCTAAAGATTTTTGATACTCACCCTTATAAAATAAAATTTCTGAATAAGTTAAATTTTTATTAGTATCATCAGTAACAACTCGATAACGATTACCATATACTATAGCCATCTCAGCAAACATAGCAGTTTTAAGAAGTTCTTTAGTTGCGCCATATAATTTTAAAACCAAATCACGAGCCGTATCAACACGAGTATTTAAAGTACTAATTGTAATCGGTTTTTTTTCTAATTCATCAACTATATCTTTAATAGCTGAAGACGCTTCACTTAACTGTGTATAATAATACTGTGGAATAACAGGGAAATTGTATTCTCGCATTTTATTTTTAGATTCTTTCAAAATAGATTTAATTTCTTCTAGTTGTTGTCTTGCTCTTACTTCATCTTCTTTCATGCTACCTAAAGCATCCAAAGAAGTATCTAAACGTTCTTCAATATTATTTAATCGTAAAGATAAACCTTCAATTTCTTTAATCAATTTAGAATAAGCAAAAGTATTATTACCAGTATGAGTTTTCAAAACATTAAAATCATCATTCAAATTATTCAATTCGGATTTTACTTCATTTAATAAATTAATATCATCATTAGACAAATTATAAGCGCTCTTAATCTCATCAATTTGCAAGAAAATATCATCGACTAAATTGTTGATCTTATCAATTTTAGTTACAAAAGAATCAACTAATTCATCATAAATACGACGATCAGCTTTTTCTTTTTCGAAATCATTAAATAATGAATCAAAATAATCCAATAAAACTTTAAGTTCAAATAAACAATCCTCTAAATTTAAAACTCTTGTTCTATCCATAATATCATTTAATTTCTTATTAGCTTCATCAACATTATAATCGACATTTAAATAATCTAGTGGATAGCCATCATTAACCATTTCTTGGTACATATTAGTCAATTCCGAAATTTTTTTAGGAATAACGTTAGTAGCCATCAAAACGATTGAAGGTACTTCTTCAATGACAATTTGCATATGTTTTAACATTTCATCAATCGATTTAATAATTTTTGTAACTTCGGAATATTCATTATTTTCCATATGAACTTCAAAAGCTTCAAAACGTTTAGAAATGTTTTCAAATTGTAATAATACTGAATTAGCTATTTCACCAAACTCAGATTTATTAGCATTAAATTTATCATACAAATCACGATAAATCGTTTTAAATTTTATAATTATAGCACGATTTCTCTCTTCGCTAGAAGTAATTTCTCTAATTTCATCTAATAAAACTTCCGTATTAGTCCTTACTTTATAAATTTCCATTTCTAATTTAGCAATTTTAAAAATAGTAGATTTATAATCTTGTTGTTTTAAAGAATAATCGGCTTCCAAAATCATATCAGTTATTTTGGGAATTTGATTAGTTCTTATATCTTTAAATCGCTCTTCCCAATTAGATAAGCTACTATCCAACTTATCATTTTTTAAAAATGATTTAATTTTAGAAATTTCGGAATTTATCGGGGTACTATCGATAACATTTTTTTCAACTTCTAATTTATCTAAAAGATTTCTATATTTCTTATTACGATTGTTTTGAATTAAATTTAGAACAACTACCAATATAATAACAGCTACAACGTATATACTTATAGTAATTAAAGTTAAATCCACATTATCACCTCTATTATCATTTTATCACATTTTCCGACAAATTACGATAAAATTGTTAGAATTAATAAAGTTAAATAAATACCACTTACAATGCCAACAATAAAACTAAGTAATAATGTATCAATAAAAGCTGCTGTTTTGCCATTATTAGGCAAAGTTAAAACTTTAACTTTAGGGTTTTCCATCTGTTTAGACTCAGAATAAACTAGTTCATTAGCATTATTATTTTGCTTAATATTTCTTTGAGAAGTTAACATATCAAACTGATTTTGATTAACCGGATAATTCTGTAAAATGTAATTAATTTGATCAATAGACAAGTTTTCAAGATACTTATTCAAAAATATGTCCATATTTATATCCTTGTTGCGATTAGCAACTAAAAACTGAGTAACTATCTCATTATCGTAAGATGGATACTCTAAGTTTTGATTTTGTTCGATAGAAGTCGAATCAGTAGCTTTAGTCTCATTTACTTCATTGACAACTACCTTATTACCTTCATTGTTAGCTGTCAATATTTTATCATCATCTTTATTATAGTAAATACCAGTTTCTGTATTACCAACTATGTCATCAACTACTTCATTTTCATATTTCTGCATCGCTTTAGATGATAAAGTATCTTTATTATCCAACTGTTCTAAATCATCTAATTGTATGCTATTTTTTTCAAATTTTTCCATATCATTAGCAATTTCTAAACTGTTAATTTCACCATCTTTTTGTTGAAAAGCTAACGATTCGTTTTGTTTAGCTTTAAATTGCTCAACAAAATTTCGATTGGAAACATTATCATCCAATATTTTTATTTGATTATTTTCATCTTTATATTTGATATAATTTTTACCATTAACATTAAAACTACTAATATTTTCAAAATCGAGTGGAGCGTCTTTCATGACATCATCAAAATAACTAAACAATTGTTTAATATTTTTATTTACTACATCGTCTTTAAAATCTAATTCTTTTAAATTTGGTAACAATTCCTTATGCGTATTAACATAACGATTAATATCAGTAATTGCATCCCTAAGTGCTATTTTATCTTTAAATTTACCATTTTTAATATCATTTTTAATAGCTTGCATAATATAATCTACAAAAACTGTTTCTACAGTTGTAGCATTTTTAACTTCAAATGGTAGATTAAGATTTAAATCACTCGTTTTACTCAAATCAACACTTAAAACTTCTTCATCGTTTTTAAGGACTAAAAAGGAACCATTATTTAATTTAATTAAACCCATGGTATCAAATAAATGACCACCATATATAATTCTACTAGGTAGCATAATCATCACCCACTTTTATTTTACCACATTTTATTCCATTTTGATATATGCTAATGTTGATTTATGTAAAGTAAAATGGTATGATTGATAAAAGAGGGTGGATAAATGAAAAAAGGAAAATTTATAGTAAAATCATTTCGAAATACAACGATTTCTAGTTTAATAGATGTAGTTAAAAAAGTTAAAAAACAAACCAAAAAGAAATTTGTTTTATTTGACATATTATACTGTGCAATTAAATATCAAGCTGCTTTTCATGACTATCTCGAATTTGAGTTTTATCTATTGAATAACACTCAAAGAAAAACTTATTTGACAAATGGAAAGAATAACGAAATCGTTAGAATGTTCAACGATAAAAACTTTTGGCACATTATCGATAATAAAAATGAGTTTAACGATTATTTTAAAAAATACTTAAAAAGAGATTATTTAAATCCTAATTTTACCAAAGAAGAGTTATATAAGTTTATTCAAAACAAAGATAAAATAATAGTTAAACCAGTTAATGGTATCGGGGGGGAAGGTATCGAAATTATCGATACTAAAAAAAATGATATCTATGAAAAATACGGCACTTATTTACTAGAAGAAGTTATTACACAACATCCTAAACTAAACGAATTATATCCAAAATCAGTCAATTCGTTGAGGATTTTTACATTTTTTGATGGAAAAGATTCCCATCTTTTGCAAGTTATTTTAAAAATTGGCAATAAAGAAGTAGTTGATAATTTTTCTTCTGGTGGAATGTATGCTTTTCTAGATGATAACGGAACTGTTATGACACCAGCAATCGATAAAGATGACAATTTTTATGGCGTCCATCCAACTAGCAAAAAACAAATACTCGGCTTTAAAGTACCTATGTTTAATGAAGCAATTGAACTTGCTTTAAATGCTGCCAAAGAAATTGAACAAATAAAATATATTGGTTGGGATATTGCTATTACGTCTAATGGACCTTGTATAATTGAAGGAAATAGCTATCCAGGTATATACCAAATCAAACCTAGATTTGATAAAAATAAAACTGGTATTCTTCCTAAATATGAGAAAATAATGAAAATAAAATTATAGTATTGACTTATAATTAAAAGCATAATATAATATTGATGCATCTAAGCAGCGTTAGTATGAAATTTATAATGTGTTTATTACCTTTAGGGGTTATCGGTAACGAAAGCTGTATAGTGATGATTATTTGAATAAACACCCTTTAAATTGACATATTGACCTTTTAGGTAGTAACCATAAGAAAGGAGTGAATTTTAGATGGCAAGATACACAGGAAGCGTTAATCGTATATCACGTCGTTTAGGTTTTTCTACATTAGAGAATGGAAAAGAATTAACTAAAAGACCTTATGCACCAGGACAACACGGTAATAAAAAAGAAAAGAAGTTATCTAACTATGGTGTACAATTACAAGAAAAACAAAAACTTAGATTTATGTACGGATTAAACGAAAAACAATTTGAATCTACTTTTGAAAAAGCCGGAAAGATGAAAGGTGTTCATGGCGATAATTTATTTAAATTATTAGAAAGTCGTTTAGATAATCTAGTATACCGCTTAGGTTTTTCAACAACAAGACGTGGGGCTAGACAATTAGTTAATCACGGACATATTACTGTTAATGGTAAAAAAGTTGATATACCATCATATACTTGTAAACCAGGTGATGTAATCGCTGTTAAAGAAAATGCTAAAGATTTAGCAATCATCAAATCTTCTTTAGAAGCATTATTAAAAAGAGTTGAATTCGTTACATATGATGAAAATAAAATGGCTGGTACTTATGTAAGATATCCAGAAAGAAGCGAATTAAACGCTGATATCAATGAATCATTGATTATTGAATTCTATAATAGATAGTATTTACTATCTATTTTTTTTAAAAAAAAGATAATCCTATTTGATTATCTTGTAAAATGATAAATTAAAAACATCGCACCAGTCATAACAATAACTAATAAAATAAACAATAAAATTTTAGTTAAAAGATTATTTTTCTTAATATTTTCCTTAATTTCTTTCAAATCTTCAAAATCATCACTAGAAAAATCTAAACTTGAAGTAAAAAATGATTTATCGATATTAGATTCAATTAATTTAGTATTCTGCATTGTCTCATCATTATCAAGTTCGTTTTTAATGTCTTTTTTCATATCAGAATCGTAAATTGATTTTAAATCATCTAGTAAATCGGTAGTATAACCAGCTTTACTATTTGTCGATATTGCTTCAATCATATCTTTCAATTCTTTTTCATCTAGTGAATCAGAATTATTCTGTTCATTCAAGTTTATTCCTTTTAAAATATTATATTGCGTATTAAACACTTTATTATCTTTTTCGTATCTTTCAGTCTTAGCCTTATCTAAAACATCTTTAATGTCATAATTTCTTTCTTCTGGTTCTTCGTCAACAATTGGTTTAGATATTGGTTCCTTGAAAGTTCTAACTTTTGGTGGTTCCTTACTACCATTGATCAATTCTCTGATTTTATCTAAATCAATTTTTTCATTTTTTTCGATAACTGAAATTCCTTCTACATTAGAGTATTCAACTTCATCATAAATAGTACGGTAAAGGTCTTTATTCTTGTCTAATCTAGTTTTTACTTCACTAGATTTATAATATCGTTCCATCCGACTAGCCATAAAATCACCGTACCTTCCTGTAAATATAATATCATATTTAATAAAAGATTTAAATACATACTTGCATTTTTTTGACAGTTTTTTTATAATTATGTGCGGAGGGATAAATATGAAAGTATCAATAATTAATGAAAATTGTATTGGATGCGGACAATGTGAAGCAACTTGTAGTGAAGTTTTTAAAGTTGAAGATGATGGTATTGCTCATGTTATTAATGATGAAATAAAAGAAAATTTAAAAGAAGATGTTGAATTAGCCGCTAATGGTTGTCCAACTGATGCAATAGAAATTAAAAACGCTTAATTAAGCGTTTTTATTATTTAAACTATATAATTTTTTGACTTCTTTTATTGTCAATTTACGATATTCTCCAGCCTTTAGACCACTTAAATCTAAAAAAGCAATTTTTTCTCTTTTTAATTTTATTACTTCGTGATTAACAGCACTAAACATATTTTTTACTTGATGATTTTTACCTTCATGAATAGTAACTTGAACCAAAGAAGTATTAGTTTTACGATCAACCTTTTTAACTTTAATTTTACAAGGTGCAGTTTTTAAATTATCAATAAAAACTCCTTCTTCTAAAGTTTTTATCTCTCTACCATTTAAAATACCTTTTATTTTCGCTATATAAACTTTATCAATTTCATTTTTAGGATGAATTAATAAATTAGTAAGTTCACCATCATTAGTAAGAATCAACAAACCAGTAGTATCATAATCCAATCTACCAACTGGATAAATTCTTTTATTTGTATGAACTAAATCCAAAACAGTTTTACGCTTTTTGTCATCATCAGTAGTTGTTACCACGCCTCTTGGTTTATATAATAAATAATAAACTTTATCTTCTTTAGCCAAAACTTTCCCACAAATCATAATTTGATCATTATCATTAACTTTGGTTCCTAGTTCAGTTATAATTTTACCATTAACTAAAACCTTGCCATTAATAATTAAATCTTCAGCTTTTCTCCTCGAACAATAACCTGTATTAGCAATATATTTTTGTAACCTTTCCACGTCAATCACCTTGTTACTATTATATATAAAATACTCTTATTTAGCAAGAAAATATTTTTAAAAAACAATATTTATAAATATTAAACTTATAGTAATTGCTAATAAATCTGCTAATAATCCAACCCACAAAGCATATCTAATTTTTTTAATTCCAATACTACCAAAATATAACGTTATTATATAAAAAGTCGTATCAGTCGATCCTTGAATATAAGAAGCTAAAGTTCCAACCATACTATCAGGTCCCATCAATTCATAAATATTAGTTAATATGGCTAATGAAGAAGTTCCTGAAATAGGACGCATAATGATCATGGGGATTATCTCATTGGGAATAAATGAAATAAACTTAAATAAATCAATTATGACATTACTTTTTAAAAATATATTTACAGCTAAAATCATTGCTAATAAACAGGGAAATAATTTTAATATCATTGGAAAACTTTCCTTAGCACCGTCGATAAAAGCATCATAAATAGCCACTTTTTTAAACATCGCATAAATCACAACAAACAAAACAATTAAAGGCAAAATTAAATTAGAAATCATGAGAACCTCGCAAAAATTTTATCAATAACAAGTCCCAAAATAGTACTAGAAAAAGTAATAATAATACATGGTAAAACAACACTTGTAGGATTTAAGCTACCATACATCATTCTTAAAGAAATAATCGTCGTAGGTATTATTGTTACCCCACTAGTATTTAAAACCAAAAAAGTAATCATAGATCTAGAAGCTGTATCTTTTTTTAGATTTAATTGTTGTAAAGACTGCATAGCTTTTAAACCAAAAGGTGTAGCAGCATTTCCTAATCCAAACATATTAGCAATAATATTAGAACTTATATAACTAAAAGATTCGTGACCTTTTGGTATTTCTGGAAAAATATATTTTAAAATTCCAGATATTTTTAAAGATAATTTCTTTAAAAGACCTGATTCTTCTGCTATTTTAGCTATCCCTAACCATAAAGCCATAACAGGAAAAATTTTCACCGCCATATCAAATGCCGTTTTTGTACTATTTAAAATTTCCTGGTTAATCACTTCAACATTATTATTCAAAAGACAAAATAAAATACCTATAACAATAAAAAAGCCCCATATTTTATTCACCATAAATTATTAAACCACGCTTTCAATCTATCCCAAAAATTTAATTTTTCTCTTTTTTCCACAAATATTTTTTCTTCGTGAACTTTTTCATCATTGATAAAAACTTCTACCACACCAACATTATCGTTATTGTTATAATTTTGCTTTTTTTCCAATTTAAAATTAAGTAATACTTTATTTTGTTTGTTATGATCTAAAGAATAATAAAAATCATTATTTATATATAACTTATCCAAATAATATTGTTCATCAATAACTTCTATTTCTCCTTTTTTTAAAATTTGATAATTAGTATAATTGGAAAATGCTTCTTCAAACAAATTAATATGATCTGAAAAATCATTACCATCATTTAAAGTTACTACGACTAAGTTAACATTATTACGTGATGCCGTTGTAACTAAAGTTCTCCTAGCCACATCAGTAAAACCAGTTTTTCCTCCAGTTATATAATCATGACTATGTAATAATTTATTTTTATTTAACCAAGAATAATAATTCATATTAGTTTTAAGAGTATACTTTTTAGTACCAACTATTTTTCTATATTCTTCATTTTTCATCGCATAACTAGTTAATAATGCCATATCGTATGCTGTGGATAAGTTCCCTCCATTTTCATCCAAACCATGTGGATTATTAAATTTAGTATTATTCATCCCAATTTCCACTGCTTTTTTATTCATCATATCTACAAATTTATCAATATCCTTTCCGACATACTTAGCAATTGCTAAAGCCGCATCATTTCCGCTTCTTAACATAAGGCCATACAATAAAGATTCTAAAGTTATTTGTTCCCCTTGCTTAATATAAATGCCTGATCCGTAGGCTTCAGATATTTCGTCGGTAATAGTCACTACATCATTTACATTAGCATTTTCAATAGCTACTATTGCTGTCATTATCTTTGAAATAGAAGCTACACTTCGAACATCATGGACATTATTACCATAAATAACGTTTAAACTATCCATATCCATTAAAACTGTACTAACTGCACTGCTACTATAAGCTTCTACACGAAAAGGCACTATCAAAAATAAAAATAAAAATATTTTTTTCACAACATCACCTATAATAAAGATATGAAAAGCAAAAGAAAAAAAGTCTTAAAATAAGACTTATTCGCAAACTGCACCAAGTGTTGCATAACTAGCTTTAATACTTGCTAAAAGCACTTGATTTTTATCGTTAACCATAGAACTTATTGCCGGTTGATCAACTAGTAGTTTTTCAATATCAACTTTTTGATAATCAATTTCTATAGTTGAAGTTAAACTATCATCATTTTTTTTGATATTAATATCATAACCACCATAATTTTCTGCCATCGGATTATAAACACCTTTTAAATAATCCTCAAAGCTATTTAAAACTTCATCATTATCACTAAATATTTGTTCTACAGTAATAACTTTATTTACAGTTTCACCATCAGTATAAATTTCATAAGTGCCCGTCATCTGATAGTCATTTTCCAAATCATTCTTGTTTAATGTACAAGTAACGATATTTGTCTTTTGACAACCACTCAAAAAAATAGCCGAAAAAATTATTGTACCTATTAAAAACACTTTTTTCATAAAATAATTCTCCTAATCTATAACTAAAGAAACACATTTTCATTTAAATTTCTTTTTTCCATAAACCATGCTTATTACAATAAGCACATATTATAGACTCTTTTTCTAAAGGGAAAATAACCTTTGGTTTGTCATTTGGTTTTAAATTATACCTAATAATTTTATTATCTTTTACTAAAGCAATCCACATAATATAATGATCTAATTCCATGGGATGAATAGTTTCTCCAATTGTAACTTCAATTTTATCATCTATTATTTTATAAGAAGGCACATGTTTTTCTAAGCTAGCATCAACACTATTAGCAATTAATAACTCCATCTCTTTACCACAACATTTGATGTTTTTATTATTTCCCTCAATCACTTCAATTACATTACCACATATATTACATCTATAAAAATTCATAAATCTCCCTCATTTCTTTAATTTCTTATTTTGTTTTTCTAATTTTTTTTCAGTTTCATGTAATTCTTTTCGAGTTTCTTTTAGTTCTCTTTTTGTTTTTTTTAGTTCTAACTTAGTTTTAATAAAATCAATATTAATGTTACTAATAACAGCTTTTACCTTAGGAAAAGCTTGCATTAATCTTTTAGTCCAAACTGATTTTTTCAATAAAATTGCTTTTACTTTTTTGGTTATTTCCTCAGTATTATCACGTTTTAAAAAAGTAATAGCTGTCTTTTTAAAACTATTAATTATTTTTAACGAAACAATCAAATCAGCGATAAAAATAACAAGCAATATAATGGCCAATATTTTAATAAACAAAGGATTCATTAAAGAAAATAAAGACTTTAACAACGGATCTGTAACGTATATTACAAAACACCCCAAAAGTCCAAATGGTATCATTGTTTCTAAACAAATTCGACCATTGATATTAAATTTATATTCGGAATAATCCCACCATCTAGCTTTAAAAATTTTTTCCATCAAATAACTAGTCGAATATTCTAAAATAGAAAATAAAAATATTGACATAACAAAAGCTACTATAAAATTATCTCGAAACTGTGTTAGAAAAACTGTCACCAAAAGGGCGCCAAATCCATAAATAGGACAATAAGGTCCAATCAGAAAACCTCGGTTAACAAATTTTTTATGAACAAAACCATTGTAAACTATTTCAACTATCCAGCCAACAAATGAATAGATAATAAACAACAAAAAAAACTTTCCCAGCATATTATTACCTCGCTTGATAATTATAACACAAATTACAAAATTCGACAACTTTAGCACTCTTGCTTGACAAGTGCTAATAATAGTGCTATAATGACTACGTTGATTAGATAATCAGCAAATAAAAAGGAGGGATAATATGAATCCATACCAAGAAAATTTGGAAAATGTCTTAGAAAAATATGGACGAGACATTACCCAAGCAGTAAAAGATAACAAAATCGATCCCGTTATTGGTCGTGATGATGAAATAAGAAGTATAACGAGAATTTTATCTCGAAAAACTAAAAATAATCCTGTTTTAATCGGCGAACCAGGCGTTGGTAAAACCGCCATTGTCGAAGGATTAGCAACCCGTATATTTAAAGGAGATGTACCTAATTCTTTAAAAAATAAACGAATTTGGGAACTTGATATGGGAGCTTTAATAGCGGGAGCTAAATACCGTGGGGAATTTGAGGAAAGATTAAAAGCTGTTTTAAAAGAAATCAAAGATTCTAACGGTGAAATTATTATGTTTATTGATGAAATTCATATGATTGTTGGAGCTGGTGCTTTAGAAGGTGCTATGGATGCAGGCAATATGTTAAAACCAATGTTAGCTCGTGGTGAAATTCATTGTATCGGGGCTACAACTTTAAATGAATATCGTAAATATATTGAAAAAGATGGGGCTTTAGAGCGAAGATTCCAAAAAATCTTAGTTAATCCACCAACTGTTATGGATACCATTACCATATTACGTGGTTTAAAGCCAAAATTAGAAGTCTACCACGGTGTCAATATTAAAGATAAAGCTTTAATTGCTGCTGCTACTTTATCAGATAGATATATTACAGATAGGTTTTTACCAGATAAAGCGATTGACTTAATCGATGAAGCATGTGCCACAATTAAAGTACAAATGGAATCTGTTCCAACTGAACTTGATACTTTAACTAGAAATATTATGCAATTACAAATTGAAAAAGAAGCTTTAAAAAAAGAAAAGGATGATTTATCTAAACATCGTAAAGAAGAAATCGATAATAAAATTAATGAATTAAAAGTTAAAGAGGACGCTTTAAGAAAAAGTTGGGAAGAAGAAAAAAATATTAATACTTTAATCAGTAAGAAAAAGGAAGAAATAGATACTACTGGGCATAAGCTAGAAAAAGCAGAAAATGAATATGATTTAGAAACAGCCGCTAAATTAAGACATGGTGTTTTACCACAATTAGAAAAAGAATTAGCTGAATTAAACAGTAAAAATAAGTCCGAAATTTTAAGTGATACTGTCGATGATAACGACATTGCTAAAATAATATCTAAATGGACTAACATTCCAATTAGTAAATTAGTCGATAGTGAAAAAGATAAATTATTAAAGTTAAATGAAAATATGAAAAAAAGAGTTAAAGGTCAAGACGATGCTATTAAATTAGTTAGTGAAGCTATTATTAGGGCTAGAGCTGGTATTAAGGATCCTAATAAACCAATTGGTTCATTTATCTTCTTAGGTCCTACTGGTGTCGGTAAAACTGAAGTAGCTAGAACCTTAGCTTATGAACTATTTGATGATGAACGTCATATGATTAGAATCGATATGAGTGAGTATATGGAAAGTCATTCCGTTGCTAGATTAATTGGTTCTCCTCCAGGATATGTTGGATATGATGATGGTGGACAATTAACTGAAGCAGTTAGAAGAAATCCATATAGTATTGTCTTATTTGATGAAATTGAAAAAGCTCATAAAGATGTCTTTAATATTTTATTACAAATATTAGATGATGGTCGAATTACCGATTCCCAAGGAAGAACAGTTGACTTTAAAAATACTATTATTATTATGACATCTAATTTAGGTAGTGAATATATTTTGGATAATTTAGATAATGCCAATGAATTAGTTATGGATGAATTAAGAAAAACATTTAAACCAGAATTTATTAACCGTATCGATGAAATTATTGTTTTTAAATCATTAACTAAAAATGTCATCTATGAAATATTAGATAAAATTATTCACGATATTGAAAAAAGATTAGCTGATAAACAATTACATATTAATTTAACTGATAAAGCAAGAAATTATATTGTGGAAAACTCATACGATGAAAGATACGGTGCAAGACCAATTAAAAGATTTGTTACCAAAACTGTGGAAAATTTAATTGCTAACGAAATTATCAACAATGATGTTAAATTTGGTTCAACTATAACAATCGATGCTAATGATAATTTATATATAGCTAAAATAGACTAAAAATCAAGGATTGATTTCCTTGATTTTTATTTTAAATTATAAATATATTCAATAAAATAAAGTGGTATATTAATTATTTTACCATCTTTCTTTAAATTATTTAAAGAAAATCTAAATGATATTTCATTATCATTTTTTAAATTATATTTAGTTAAACTAGTATTATTTGTACTTATATTTGCTTTTACCTCAATTGGAATTACGTTATTGTTTAGTTGAATGACAAAATCAATTTCATTTCTATCAAAAGTATAATAATTAGGCGATTCCTCTAGTAAATAATTTAATATATTAGCAACATAGTTTTCCGTAAATGATCCCTTAAATTCTTCGAAAAGTTTATTGCCTTCTAAAATAATTTTACTATCTAAATTAGCCATTCTTCTTAAAAGACCGACATCATTCATATAAATTTTATAAGCAGATAAATCTTGATATGCTTTTAATGGAAAGGCACATTTATTAACTAAATAACATTTACAAATTAAATTAGCGTCATTTAACCAATTTAAGGCCCCTTCATATTCTCTTGCTCGAGCGCCTTCTTTTACTACTTGATAAACAAACTTTTTGTTTTCTTTAGCTAATTGTGATGGTATTCCATTCCATATTAAAGATATTTTATTAGCTTCGGTTGTATCGACATGCTTAGAAAAATCTGCCTCATAAGAATCTAAAATATTTTTTTGAATTTTATTTACTTTTTCAATATCTTTATCATTCACCCAACTATACACTACTTCAGGCATTCCACCAATAATATAATAAATTTTTAACTTTTCAATTAATTCATCTTCAAATATTTTTGGAATTTCACTTATCGATTTAATTTGTTTCATAACTTCAACTAAATTTTCTAAACCATCAGCTATTAAAAATTCACTAAAAGTCATAGGGTATAAATTTAAAAAATCAACTTTACCAACAGGAAAAGAGGTTTTAGCAAGTCTTATCCCCAAAAGTGAACCAGCACAAGCTATGTGATATTCATTAGCTTCTTCAAAAAAGTATTTTAATGAATTTAAAGCATTTGGACATTCTTGTATCTCATCAAATATTATTAATGTTGAACCAGGATTTATTTTCTTACCATTAGCTAAAGAAAGTTGCTCAATAATTCTTTTAGGATCTTTGGTATTTAAAAATAAATTGGCTAAACCTTCATCGTGATCAAAATTAAAATATGCTACATTATCATAGTTATTTAAGCCAAATTCTTTTAATATATATGTTTTTCCAACTTGTCTTGCCCCTTTTAAAATTAAAGGTTTTCTATCTTTGCTGTTTTTCCAATCAGATAATTTTTTAGTTATAAATCTTTGCATACTATCACCTCTGATAATATTATATCACATTTTTTCAAAGTAAATACCAAAATTAATCACGTTTTTGTATGCTTTTTTTTACTTTTTTTCACATTTTTGTTAATTTGCTGAATTATTTATATATTCCAAAGTTTTAATAATAGCTAATTTCCCATAAGGATACATTAATGTTCCTTGTAAATAAGCAATATAAGGTTCTCTTATCGGACCATCACAAGATAATTCAATTGATGATCCTTGCGTAAATGTTCCAGCTGCC
The DNA here is from genome assembly GCA_944371305.1 of uncultured Bacilli bacterium. Lineage (GTDB taxonomy): Bacteria > Bacillota_I > Bacilli_A > RF39 > UBA660 > Faecisoma. The sequence continues at coordinate 78,321 of CALVXM010000002.1, forward strand.
ATTACAACTTTATCTTGATATCCAGGCATATCCCAAGGAATAGGCAAAACATAAGAATCAATAGCTGAAGCAGATTGAATACCTTGACAAAACTTAACTAACTTTTCTTCGCTTCCAAAAACAATATTTTGAACGATATCAGCTCTTTCTTCATCATATTTAGGTTCAACCTGATAACCTAATTGTTCAAAAACACAACTAGTTAATATTGCCGTTTTTAAACTGCTAGCTACTACACTTGGCGCAAAATATAAACCTTGTAATAAAGACTTATTAACCCCTAAACTAGGTCCAACCTCTCTTCCTTCTCCTGGTAACGTAAGGCGCTCTGCCACTAAGTTAATTAAATCTTTTCTACCCACTACATAAGCACCATTACTAGCTATACCGCCACCCAAATTCTTAATCAATGAACCAACTGCCACATCAGCACCAATTTCAATCGGTTCTTTATTTGACACAAATTCACAATAACAGTTATCTATCATAATTATTACTTTTGAATCAATATTCTTAATAAATTTTATTACTTTTTCTAACTTATCAATCGTAATACTTTTTCTCGTTGAGTATCCTTTTGATCTTTGAATTTCTATGACTTTAATTTTTTTATTTTTTAATACTTTCTCGATTTTTTCATAATCAAAATCATTATCAATTAAATCAATTTGTTCAAAATTAATGTTAAATGATTTTAAAGAACTAGGGTTATCAACTATACCAATTACTTCATCTAGTGTATCATAAGGTTTTCCTGTAATGCTTAATAAAGTATCACCAGGTCTTAGTAAAGCAAATAAAGTAACTGTTAAAGCATGACTCCCTGAAATAAACTGATTCCTAACTAATGCATCTTCTGCCTTGAAAACATTAGCAAAAACCTTTTCAATGACGTCTCTACCTTCATCGTTATACCCATACCCGGTAGTCATATTAAAATGTGTTTCACTGACATTATTTCTTTGAAAAGCTTCCAATACTTTACTACTATTTTCAAAACAAATGTTATCAACAATTTGAAATTGTTCAAGACATTTTTCTTCTAGTTTATCAACAAATTCTTTCATCTTCTTACACCACCATCTACTCTAATAATAGAACCATTTATATAACTTGCTTCTTTTGTCGTTAAAAAATAAACCACATTAGCTATTTCTTCTGGTTCAGCAAATCTATTTAATAAAATTTTGGATATTTCTTTATCTTTAAATTCTTGAGACATATTCTTGTTCATATCGGTATTAATCCAACCACAAGCAATCGCATTAACCTTAACTAATGGCGCATAGATATTAGCAAAATTCAAAGTCAAAGAATTAAGACCAGCTTTAGAAGCATCGTAGTCTAAGCTTTCTTGATAATAAGTATCGATGGCATTAGTTGAGGAAATATTAATTATTTCGCCATACCCTTGATTATACATATATTTTCCGATATACTTACTAGTTAAAAAAGGACCAATTAAATTTGTATCTAATATTTTTTTAAAGTTATCCACAGTTTTATCTTCTAAAGTTGTGTCGATACTAATACCAGCATTATTAATTAACACATCGATTGTTTGAAAGCTAGATTTTATATTATCTAACAATTTTATTACCTCTTGTTCATCAGATACATCACTTTTTATAATTGTAACTTTGATATCAAATTGTTCTAATTCTTGTTTTGTATGTAAAGCACTTTCATCATCGTTTAAATATGTAAGAATTAAGTTATAGTTGTGTAAAGCAAAAACTTTAGCAATTGCTTTTCCTAATCCTTTTGTTCCTCCAGTTATCAATGCATTTTTCAAACTATCACCTCTTTAAATTTCCACTACAATTATATCATATAAAAATAATTGCTAACAACGTTAACAATTATTTTGATTTTATTTCATCAATATATTTATTTACTTTACTAGCCCATGTTTTACTAGCTGCATACTTAGAATTCATCTCCTCTGGTGTTGTTAAACCTTTTTTTATATAGTTTCGAGATATGTTTTCAATAAATCCCTTAATACCTTCTTCCAATGTTTTATAAGATCTATAACTACCACCATTACATGATGGTTTACCAACTTGACCACCTACATTATTGCATTTTTTCACAAGTTGACTACATTCCCACTTACATCCAGTTTCATGCAGTGATATAGCAACGGCCAAATAAGGATCAACATTATTTTCTAAAGAATATTTTACAAATAAATTACCTTTACCTTCTAAATCAGAATTTAAAGATTTATTAATTTTAGCTATTAATTCCTTTTCTGTCAATCCATCAAAAACAATTGGTTCTTCTACCTCAACTGGTTCTTCAGTTTTTTCAACCATAGGAGCTTCAGCTAGTTGTATAACAGGCTCAGTATTAGATGTCTTTTTATTATTTAATAGCACTACAGATAAAAAACTACCGCTTACTACTAAAATCCCTAAAAAAACACACAGCTTTGTTTTCAAAAAATTTCACCTCTTCAAAAAATTTGGGAAAACGTTATCCATTTTAACACATTTTTTTGAATCGGTCAAATTGATATAATTTGCTAAAATATAATTATTTTTTGATTTTAAGCTTTTTTATAATTAAAACAGTACTAATTAAAATAATCAAACCACTAATAACCATAGGAACAATCAAAGGTAAATAACTATCTTTTTTTAGTTGTAATTGTAAGGCTTGATTAGTAGGAGGAATTTCAATAGATTTTATCTTTTCATTTCTTTTGATAATTATTTTATATTCTTTAGTGGAACCATCCTCCGCAGTAACTTTAATAATATATTCGTTATTTCCAATATTTAAAGCTTTTTCACCGGTTCCTGTCACAATAGCCCTATCATCTAAAGCAACAGCACTAATTTTAATAACTTTTGTATCATAGTCAACTTCTAAACTATACTCGTAGATATCAGAATCAAATTCAAATCCTGCAATATCTAGTTCTATAGATTTCAAATTGCTATTATTAGATTTAACCACTTCTTCTTTACTTTGATTATTAACGGTGGAGTTATTAGACTTTTTAGGGGCATCATCTAAATAAATATAGCCAATTATATTATCAGCATTAGTATAACGCGTCATCCCTTCAGATACTCCGTCACCATTTAAAGCAATAGTTTTAAACTCACAAATTCTAGTAGGATCATTTTCGCAATATACTTCTTCCATTTCCATTAATCCACCTTCATTGGTCACCATATAATCTCCATTGACTGATACAACATAACCAACATGACCATAACCATCAGAAGACGACATAACAACTATTGAATTAGGTCTAGCCTCTTTTCCAACCGAATATCCATCGTTTTTAGCATTGCTATACCAATCCTGTGCATTACCCCATCCTGGTAAGGAAACGCCTGCCTTCTCATAAGCTTGTTGCCATGCATACCAAGTACACCTTATTGTCTTAGCGCCATATAAAGTCTGAGTTTTACCATAAGGGTTAGAAACCGCATAAACATTAGTATTACAACAAAAGAAAATTAATAATATAATTAATCCTTTAATTATTTTCATTTTCTCATCAATCTCCCTACCAACGATCACATTTTAAATTATACTCATCACAAAGTTCTTCGGTTAAATCTATAGCTTGGGGTATGGGATCACCACAAGGACCAGTAAATTTTATTGCACTAGAAAAGGCATTTTTTATTTTTTCATTAACAGATATAGCTTCAGTTTTATAACCTACATTAGCAAAAGTCAAATAATTATATGAATATTCAAAGCGATGATTATTAATACTATAAGTAAAATCTTTAATTCCTTCTATTTTACTTTTTTTATATTGTGACAATAACTTTTCAGCAGTTTGTTCCTTCGATTTATTAAATTTTAAATAATCCCATTTATTTTTTAAATCCTCTTCTGATACCTCACCATCAACAGCATCTTCTCCCGGCCAATAACTAACATAATTGCCACTTTTAATATAAGCATGCGGATAAACTTCTTTAAGATTAGTAGTAAACATGGCGAATCCACACAATACTGTGTTTTGTTCGATATGGACTTTAATATTATCATTTAAATTAAGAACATTTTCTGGCTTTTTTGTCGTATCGACATTAGTATTAGAACCTACTTCATCATCTTTTTCTTCTACAACGATATTTTTTTCCCACTTAGCTTTTAAAGTTATCTCTTTGTCTATTTTAGCAGTAAAATCAAATGTTTTACCATCTAATTGCCACTCTATAAAAGTATATCCATTTTTAATAGGATTATCGGGCTTTTCTACACATTCTCCTTTTAAAACAACAACACTATCGGTATTAGAACCGCCATCACTATCAAAATTAACTGTATAATAAACTTCTTCAACTATTTTATCGTTATTTTCTTCAACATTCGCATTTTGTTCTAGATTTTGTTTATTATCATCTATATCACTATTTTTAGTATAATTTAAAATTACAAAAATTAAAGACAATATTAAAATCAATAATATTCCAACTAATATAAAAACTAATTTCTTATTTTTCATAATTATTCACCCATTAAAATTTTATCATCTTTAGCTATTTTATTCAATATTCGCCTTGATATTAATTTTAAAATTAATTAAATCAACAATATATTTTATTCAACAAAATTAATATTATTTAACAAAAAAATCGACTCATAAGAATCGATTTCTATCTTGAAGTCTATTCGACTTTTTTCCATTCTGGGGCAATAAACAAACGAGTTTTGCACCCAAGTAGTAAAAGTATTTAATAATACTTGGTAAATTAATTGTAGCACATTTTTTATAATTTGTTAATATATTCAGTTAAAATTAAGTTTAATAATTTCATTATTTTTTCTTTTAAAACAGTAACCTCTTGTAATGCTGTTTCATTAAAAATATCACGTGCTAAAGGCATATCAACCCCTATTTCGTAATGATATTTGTTATCATATAAACAAATTCCAACATCAATATTTTCATCAATCAATGTTTTATTTATTTTTTTATATAATTCAAAATCTTTTGGTTGAACACAATAATGAAATACATCATTTCTAAAAGACAAATATTTAGCATTTACTGTATCAGGATATTCTTCTGGTTTTAAAGTTTCATCATTTAATTCCTCAAATAGCTTTCTAATTTCTTCATTAGTATTCCAATTATCATATAATTTTTTATAATATGGCGATCTTTTTATAGTACCTAGTAGTTTTAACCCCTCTTTTAAATTGCTTACAAGATTTTTAAACAAATACATTAACATATTACTTAATTGACTATTTTCTGTATCTTTATTGCCCTTATAAATTGAATCAAACATTTGCGTATTTATAAACAAATCATTATATAAACGCGAAATATTATAATATGCAAAACCTGTATAATCAGGTTTATAAAATTTTTCTCTAGTTATATTTTTATTTTCTATCATAATTACTCCAATACTTTAAAATACTTTTCTAATTCTTTTGCAAAATTATTAAGTAAACTTTCTATTTCGCTTAAATAATTATCATCGCAATAATACCTCTTATCCAAATCAAGATAATTATATATACTTTTATCCATTATTGCATTATAAAATTGTTTATAATATAAAATTAAAGACTTTTTTTCACTATATTTATAATATGCGGCCTTTAAATCTTCATCTATATTATTTTTTTTAGAAATACTACATTCATATTCTTTTATTTTTTTTAAATCAATTAAGTTTTTGGGTAAACAATAATCGGAATCATACATGTCTAATCCATTATTATGAATTCCTATTTGACGTAATATACATGCAATGCAAACTCCACAATGAAAATTACCTTTATGCTTATTTCTAAAATGTACTATTCCTGGATTTTTTGAACATGTCCTAGTATTATTTTTAATATGCATTAAATAATTATCTGGAATAAAACTTATCACCTCAGATTTTGTTTTATATTTAAACGGATTAATAACTGAAATATTAATACCAAGTTTTTCTAATATTTCATTAAACATAAATAATGTTTTTTGATTAGTGGTCTTAGTAACTCTTCGACTAAAATTAAATTTTGGATTTAAAGACATTATTCCATTTTCGTATATTTTAATTTTATTTATGTTGTAATAATCTGCATAAATTATACAAGAAACTAAAAACATTAACGATCTTGTTCTTTCTGTATAATGACTATCACATTTAAAATTTTTCTTTAAAATTTCTACTCTAACATTATTAACATCTTTTATTAATTCATCATAAATTTTGGCTGAGTTATTCAACTCTATTGAATTAGTCTGAAATGTAACAAATATCGTATTATTAGATTTTTCAAATTGCGTTCCAGCAAGTGAATCTAACCCTCCCGATAGGAGACAAATTGAATTGTATTTAATTGTATCTACATCCAGATGATTATTATCAATAAATTTAGGAGTTTTAATTTTATAAAAATTTATATTCCAATTTTCTCCATTAGTAACATATTTTACTAATTTATTAAGTTCATCTTTTATATTATTAAATAAATCTAAATTATTAACTGGAATATTAAGTGTCAATTTTTTCAGATTATTAGTGTCTTCATCTCTTGGAGTATAAAAATCAGTATATACAATATACGATAATGCATCAAACAAGTCTAAAACTATAGAATTACCATAATTTTTAATTCCTAAAAGATTGTTCGCATTATAATGTTCTTGATACGGGAGTTTTTCTTTAAATAAAATACTTTTCATTATGCACCAACCCTCCTTAATTTATTCATTATAGAAGTCATTGTATTCTGTACCTTTTTATCAAAATTATTTTCATCATTAATTTCCATTTTCTCAATATCATTAATTATTATAGGATAAACTTTCAAGTTCATATAAGAATCTAAATCAGTATTATAATCTTCAGTGCTAAATTCTGGCAATTCATTTATACAATCTTCAAATGTATATTTTTTATAAATGTTTTCAACAATATTTTTAATAAATAATGATATAAATTTTAAAATATTTCCATTAGCATCAAAAACCGATTCCTCATCTATACTTTCTTTAAAGGATGTTTTTAATAATTCGTCATCATCTATACCTAAATAATCGCATAATATTTCCTTTTGCTCAATTATAGAAAAAGATGATATACCACCTAATCCTATTGATGATAAAGAATTACTATGGTAAGCTTTTGAAACTCTATTTAATTTTTGAATACATTGAGATAATTTTTGAGAATATAATTTGTTTTGCAATTCACTTCTAACTTTAGATACTCCTTTTGATGGATAAATCATTTCAGAAAGTAATTGCCCAATACCTTTTCCTGTTTTTCCTACTATTCCATCAGTTATTCCTGATTGAATTATTTTTGATGTTCTTTTATATGTGTTTCTTGTTGATGAACCCATACTACCACTCCCCATAAAAAAAGGCCACACAAAACTTACTCAAAGTCTGTACTAGCCCTTTAAATCTATCAATATTATATCAAATATTACTACAAATTACTATGTTTCCTTTGTTTTTTTGATTTTGTAGCATCCATTTATATTCTTCTAATTCTTTTAAATAATCTCTTCTAAAATAATTTTCATGTAACCATTTAACTCCTTCTGCTTTTACAAAAATCATACCTGCTGATTCAAACTTAATTGGATATGGAAACTCCTTTTGCATTCTGTGGACTGCTACTTGTATTACATTTCTACTTTTATTAAATTCTAAATCTAAAAATCTTAATAAAGTATTTTGATATTTCTTAGGTTGAGGAATTATTCCTAATTCCTGTCCTAAAGCAAATATTCTTTTTTTATAGAATTCTATTTCTAAAGTTAAATAGTGTTCTTCTTTATTAAAATAAACTTCTTTTAACCATTCAACACATTCTTGTTTTATATATACCTTTTCTTTATTATTTTCTTTTATTCTTTTAATCCAAGATTCTAAAGGATGTCTTCTTTCTATATTTCTCATAATTCTACCAAATTGTTTTGTAGTTAATGAAAACATTTCTTGAACTTGTTTTCTATCTATTAATTTTTCACTTATAAAATATCTCCTTTCAAAAGATAAAGGGACGGGTAACGTAATATAAAAATTTTATCTATCAAGCATGGTGTATACACACCCGTCCACTTGTTAGGGAATACTCCCTAAAACCCTAATAATTAGTCTCCGACAGTTTTATTTTTTTCTATATATTTTTTACTAACTTCATTAGATTTTTCAATCATTTCTTTCACTTCTTTTTCATAACTCTTATTATTAATTAATACTTCAGAAAGCAAAGAATAAGATATATCATTTGTGTTTTCTTTAAAATACTCTAACAATTGTGGTGCAACTATTTCAAAGAAATAATTTATAAAATTCACCGCCTTTACAAAAGAAAAAAGTCCATAATACGAAGTATTACGAACTTTTACTTATTTAACACACAAAAGTGTGCGTAAATTTCAAAGTGGGGCGCAATAAGGGATTCGAACCCTTGCATAACGGAACCACAATCCGCCGTGTTAACCCCTTCACCAATTGCGCCATATATAACAACAACACGTATAATTCTAACAAATTTTTTATTACTTTGCAAGTATTTTTATATATTTTATTAAAAATTAGTTTTTTTACCTATACATAACGCCTATAAAATCATAATATAGGCTGAGGAGGAATAAAATGTATAACTACTATAATAACCATCAAAATATAAATTATGATGGTAACGATTTAAGAAACATAAATTATCAAAATGATAATTTATTTAATCCTTATCAAGGATTAATCAGAGGAAACTTGTTTAAAAATATTTATAAACCATACAAAAATGAAAAACCATATGAAATTAAACCAATGAATGAACAAGCAAAAATGTTAACAGATTTAGATGCGCTAGAATTTGCAATAATAGATTTAAATCTATATTTAGATGTAAATCCTGATGATAGAAAAGCTATAGAATTATTTAATCAATATCGTGTTGAAAATGAAGAACTATTAAAAATATATCAAAACAAATTTGGTCCAATTTTTTTGAACAGTGATTCATTAACCAATATGCCATGGATGTGGGATAATCGTCCTTGGCCTTGGGAAAACTAAGGGGGTAAATAAAAATGTGGAAATACGAAAAAAAATTAGAATATCCAATTAATATCACTAAGAAAGATTTAAAAATGGCTAAAAGTATGTTGGCGCAGTATGGTGGACCTGACTCTGAATTAAGTGCAGCTTTAAGATATTTAAATCAAAGATATACTATGCCAGATGAACGAGGATTTGCCTTATTAACGGATATCGGTACTGAAGAACTAGCGCATTGGGAAATGATTTCAACTATAATACAACAATTAATGAAAGGTGCCACTATAGAAGAAATAAAAGCAAATGGATTAGAAGGATATTATAGTGAACATAATAAAGCCAGTTTCCCTGTTGATGCAAATGGTGTGCCATTTACAACTTCTTATATTGAAGCAACCGCCAATTATCGTGCGGATTTAGAAAGTGACATGGCAGCCGAACAAAGAGCTAAAGTAACATATGAAAATCTAATGAAACAAACTAACGATCCTGAAGTGTTAGCTCCACTGTCTTTCTTACGTCAAAGAGAGATTGTACACTACAATCGTTTTAGAGAACTAAGAGATTATTATTTAAATAAATTTAAGGATTGATTATGAAAAAAGTATTATTGATATATGGTGGTGCTTCACCGGAACATGAAATATCATGTAAATCAGCTCAATCCATCATTGAAAATATTGACAAAACCAAATATGAATTAGAATGCATTTATATAACACCTAGTAATGAATGGACAAAAGAAAATAAACCAGTTACAAATATAATTGAGTATTTAAAACAATTTGATGTTGTCTTTCCAATAATTCACGGTTGTGATGGCGAAGACGGCAAATTACAAGGTATGTTAGACTTATTTAGAATTAAATATGTCGGATCCAAATGGGGACCCAGTTATATATGTATGGACAAAGGGCGAACTAAACAAATTTTAAAATATTATAATATACCACAAGTACCATTCCAAATATATGATAAAAAAGAAAATTTAATCATCCCTTTCCCGGTTATAATCAAACCAGCAAATGGTGGTTCCTCTATCGGAATTAAAATAGCCCACAATAAAAAAGAATATAAAAAAGCTATTTCAGAAGCATCTAAATATGATAAAAAAATAATTGTTGAAAAATATATTAACGCCCAAGAATTAGAATGTGCAATTTTAGAAGATAACAACTTGATAATTTCTAATATCGGTGAAATAATTACAGAAAATAACTTTTACGATTATGATACAAAATATAATAAAAATACAGCAGAAATAAATACAGTTGCAAATATACCCAATGAAGTTAAAAAACAAATAAAAAAATACGCGAAATTTATTTTTGACAAATTAAATTTAAATGGATTAGCTAGAATTGATTTCTTATATGACAAAGATTTTAAAAAATTATATTTAAATGAGATAAACACTTTACCAGGTTTTACAACAATTAGCATGTATCCCAAATTAATTATGGATAAAGGTTTTACTTATAAAGATTTAATTACAAAATTAATTGAAAATGTAAAATAGAGCAATTAAAATTGCTCCATTTTTTTGATTTGATCGAATACTATCTCTTCTTGTTCATAATAGGGATTTAATCTTTTCAACACTTTTACATTACCACAGTTTTTAAAAGCTTCTCGTCTTTCAAACAAATCGCCATCATATAAATAATCATTAATTCTTAAAAAATAATCAATTAATTGAAAAGCAAAATCTAAATCATTCATATATAAATAATAAATTTCCTCAAACGTAATTGTGTTATTTTTAAAAGCTTCGATTAGCAATTTATAATCTTTTAAAGTTTTAGAATCTATTTTAATATTAATACTTACACTTTCGTAAACATTAGAAAAGACGTAACTATAAAATTTTTTTATTTTTTCTTGTTCATAACCAAAATTATCTTTTATTTTCTCATCGAATAAAGCTTTTATATGTTCTTCTTCACTTTCATAAAATTCTGATTCACCAAATTCATCAATTTCTTGTTCATATAACGAACTATCATATAAATCAATAAAATCTTGAATTATTTTTTCAGTAATAATAATAGAATCTGGATCAATATAATTAGTAAAATTCAAGAAAGCAAAAGGATTTATCTGTAATAAAGATTTAATTTTATCTTCTTCAATAATCATTTGTAGACAATTATTTTGGTAAATATAATTTTTATCAAGATAATTGCAATAATTCTCTATATAGCTAAAAACTTGAGGATTTTCTTCCCAATGCAAAAATTCAGCGATAAAATCGAAAAAATTCTTATCTTCTAAACTTTTAAAAATTTGCTCATTTTCAAATTCATCTATTTTTTTATTAGTATTATAAAACGATAATAAATAACAATTATCAACAATTATCAACATCATTATTCTTTTATATAATTTTTTATTTTTTTGATAATCGTCATCACATTCATAAAAAAATCCATATTGTGTACAATCAGTACACAAAAAATTTAATAATTCGATACTATTGGCATCAAAATTAAGACCATTAACTGCGCTTATTTCTTCCATTACCCCAGTTAAAATATTGCAACATTCATCATAAATTGTACTAAATTTTTCCATACCCCTGTAACTCCTCTATTTTAGTATATTATTTAAAATATAGTTAAAACTAATTTTGATATCAGGAAAGATATCAAGATCATTAAGTTCTTCAAATGAAAACCAATCGCATCGATCGATTTCATCATCTTCAATGACATCATCTTGATTTAAAGGAATTCCGACATAAGTTATATCTACATGCAAGGAACCATCTTTTCCTCGATTTTTTTGAATACCTAAAGGTCTTAAAAAATCATCTTCTCTAGGAAATCTTTCTCCGATCAATTTTATCCTAACACCAGTCTCTTCATAAGTTTCTCTTAAAGCAGTTTCTTCTGGAGTTTCATTTTTTTCAATATGTCCACCAGGTTGAACCCAACGATTAAATTTACGATGGTGACAAAGCAATATTTTAGAATTTTCCGGATTAACAACAAACACTGAAGCACAAAATTCTCTATTCATTAAATTACACATCCTTATAAAACAATTATAACATATTTTTATAAAATTAAAGTATTTTTATATTAAACTTGATGACAGTATCTATTTGCTAACATAAATTATTGCGTTAAATAAAATATTTGAATTTATTTATGATATTTTTAATATGAAAATGGAGGTACTTATGTATTTTAAAAGACTAAAAGATCTAAGAGTGGATAATGATTATCTACAAAAAGATATAGCTAAATTTTTAGGAATCACTCAACAATATTATTCAAAATATGAATTAGGACAATATACAATTCCACTTGAATTTGTTATCAAATTGTCTAAATTTTACGACGTTAGTGTTGATTATATTGTCGGTTTAAGTGATGACAAAAAAACAAAAACACGGAAAAAATAATTTCGTGTTTTTATTTTTTGCTTTTTATTATTGCTAACCATCTTAAAAAAAACAAAGTATAAAATATTAAAAATACTAAAAATATAAAAATTATTTTCCCTACCAAATCAAAGAAAAATTCCTGTGGAAACATTTTAATAACTCTACTAGTATTATAGTTAAAAAGCCACAAATTATTATTGAAAATTAATTTATGAAATTGATAAAAAAAAGATTGAAAATCAATATTAATAACTATAATTAAAACTATAGTCAAAAAAACAAAAATCATAAAATTGATAAAATAAACTTTAGGAAAAATATTAACCCAATCTACTTTATATACAATTAACAATATTATAATAAAAATTAATAAACCAATCAAACAATAACTGATTATATCGATTTTTAAAAATATATTTTTCACATCATTCATATGAACAATTTCCTGTTCAGTAAAAAAAGATTTCATCTCACCATTTATTTGTACTTCAATCAAAAGATTATCATCATTATTTTTTAAATAATTTATAAGTTTATCTGTTACTTTCATAATATCGTTCATATTAATATTCAATCTATCTTCAACTTCATATTTTTTATATTGATTTTTAAAATAGTTTTGATAATTATAAAAAACAGCTAATTTAAAACTAAAAATTAAAGTTAATACAATTGAAATAAAAATACATAAAAATGACAATGAATACTTTATAAATTTCATTTAACCACCTATTTAATTATAACAAAAAAAACGTGATCGTCACGTTATTTATCGATTAAATGAATATTATCTAGTAATATTCCTGTTCCTTCAACTACACAAGTTAATGGACTTTCAGCTATAAAAACCGGTACTTTCAATTCATGTGATAATAATTGATCAAATCCATCAATTAAAGCCCCACCGCCAGTAATAACAATCCCTTTATCGATAATATCAGCAGCTAGTTCAGGAGGAGTCTGTTCTAAAACATTTTTAGCTTTGTGAATTATAATATAAACACTTTCTCTTAAAGCTTCTTCAACCTCATCAGAACAAAGTGTAATTGTATGAGGTAACCCAGTTACTAAATCACGTCCTCTAACTTCCATTTTTTCTTTCTTATTACCACTATAAACCGTTCCAATACTAATTTTAATCTCTTCAGCAGTCCGATCACCAATTAATAATTTATACTTATCTTTAATATATTTCATAATATCAGCATCAAAAACATTTCCTGCTATTTTTATAGAAGAACTTGTTACAATTCCTCCTAGAGATAAAATAGCTATATCGGTTGTTCCCCCACCAATATCGATTACCATATTACCACTCGGTTTAGAAATATCCATCCCTGCCCCAACTGCGGCTACTTTTGGTTCTTCTTCAATGAATACTTTTTTTGCTCCAGTTCTCTCAGCAGCTTCTTTAATAGCGTTTTTTTCAACCTGAGTTATATTTGAAGGACAACAAATCAAGATTCGTGGTCTAGATAAAAAACTTTTTCCATTTATTTTTCTGATAAAATGATTCAACATAACTTCTGTAATTTCAAAATCAGCAATAACTCCATCCTTCATTGGTCTAATAGCAATAACTGATCCTGGAGTTCGTCCTAACATTTCTCTTGCTTCACTACCAACAGCTAAAGGTTTTTTAGTTTCGGAATCAATTGCCACTACTGATGGTTCATTTAAAACAATACCTTGTCCTTTAACATATATAAGTACGTTAGCAGTTCCCAAATCTATTCCTATATCCTTTGCAAACATTTTATCACTCTCATTTCTTAAAATATTATATCATAACTTTTTCCATTTTTTTACATTAATCAGATAAATTTAAATACTTTCTTTTAGTTGACTCTCCACCTCTAATATGTCTAATATCTGTATGATATTGCAAAATTTTTTCAACTTTTAAATAATCTTTATAATCGATATCTAAAAGTCGCTCATGAAGATCTTTATGAACTGTACTTTTACTAACTTTAAATACTTTAGCTATTTCTCTTACTGTACTATTAGTTTTAATAATATAATCAGTTTCTTCTTTAACTCTTTTAATAATACTTTTGTTCATATAACACCTCTTAATTAAATATATCTATTAAATTGATAAATATACCTAAAAAAGAGTATTAAAACTCTTATAAATCACTTAATTGTTTATCATAGTATTCTTCAGGATCAACATTCTTACTATTATGAATTAATTCAAAATGTAAATGATTACCTAAATCCTTTGAAATATTTGCTTCACCACTTTTACCAATTACTTGTCCTTGAATGACATTGTCTCCTTCAGCTACCATAACCTCACTTAAACTTTGATAAACACTTATTAAATTGTTTTCATGTGTAACCTCGATAATTTTGCCTAATAAGTTATTATCCATTACTTTAGTTACCTTACCATCTAAGACAGATACTACATCAAAAACTTCATCACTAGAATAATCGACACCACTATTAGGAATATAAGTATTTTCATAATAAATCAAAGAATTTTTTTGTTCTTCTTCTGTACCTTGATAATTATAAAAACCTCTTGCAATTTTAATACTATCACTCAAATAAGGACGAGTTAAAATATTATTTGTATTAATAACTGGGACCTCATCTTCAATAATAATATCATTAACATAAGTTGAATCATCGACGAATTTAGATTGGTTTGAAATTGCTTCAAGTAAATATACTGTTCCTAAAACAGTAACAAAAGACAAAGCATAAAGCGCATAAACAACGGATTTTTTTAGTTTTCTATTTTTCATATTTTCCACCTCTAAAATAAGTTTGGACAAATATAAAAAATTTATACGTTTTTTTAAAATTTTTTTATTTTAACATCTTGATAATAATGTTTTAAAATTTCATCATATTTATATCCTTCTAAAGCCATTCCTTGCGCACCATATTGACTCATTCCCACACCATGTCCGTAACCTTTAGTTACAATATGAACTTTATCATTATTTTGATTAATCGTAAAATGATTTGATTTTAGTTCTAATTTATTTACAACTTCACTACCATCAAATAATTTGTTGTTAATTTTTATTTTTTTTATTCGACCGGTACTAGTTTTATCAATTACTTCTAAATTTACTTTATCATTATAACCTAAATCTAATTTTTGATAAAAATCTTTTAAATCAAAATTATAATTAACCTCATAAACTGGAGAAATTTCATCCCATTTTGATTCGACACTTCTTAAATATGGTACTTCGTTAGGAAATACTTCTTCACTATTTTCAGTAAAACCAACGCTAGTAGAAAAAAACATGGCATCAACCACCTTACCATCATATTCTAAATACTCGTTATGAGTTTCTAAGACAGCTTTTTTAATTTTATTAATATTATTATTATAGTCATCTTTCCAAACTGCTCTTAAGTGTTCATCATCTAAATAAACTTGATTAAGAACTGTGTCTACCACATCATAAACTTTATCTTTGTTATATTCCATTTTTTTCATGACATAACTTCTTGCCGCAACAGCTTGAGCTTTTAAAGCCTCTATTTCAAATGAAATAGGCATTTCTCCAGCTAAAACACCCACAATATAATCTTCAAAAGGAATTTTAATAACCTCTTCACTATCTGTTTGTTTTACTCTAACTACCATATTAGATGAATATTTAAATTTTATATTTTCTTCCTTTATAAATAAACTAACAATAATATAAGGAATGAAAATAATTAAGCAAGTTAAAAGCAGTATTTTTTTCATAATATCATCTCCAATATTAAAATACTGCCATCTACATTAAATTATACGCGTTGAAATGAAAAAATCATATAAAAAGTTAACGACTAAATACGACAAAGCCATCGATAAAAAAATAAATAAAAATCTTGCTTGATAATAGCGATTTTTTTTAAATACGTTTTGAATATTTATACTTTCAAGTGCTAACATGGAAAATGGTAAAATTAATATATAAAGAAATGTTTTAATACTCATCAATCATCGCAACCCTTCTTTGATGTTTTTCTTCATTTGAAAATTCTGTATTTAAAAATGTATCTATAATTTCTTCATAATTTTTAGTTTTTTCACTCAAGGCTAATACATTACTGTTATTATGCAATCTAGCTAAATATGCTTCTTCTATATCAGATACCTTCGCACATCTTACTCCTTTTACTTTGTTACAAGCAATACTCATACCAATTCCCGTTCCGCATATTAAAATTCCTAAATCGATTTTTTTGTCTCTAATATCTTCTCCAACCCTAAAGGCAAATTGAGGATAATCAACACTTTCAATAGAATTAGTACCATAATCAATTAATTGATAATTATCCTGTAAATGTTTTTTTATTTTTTCTTTTAAAATAACACCTCTATGATCACTAGCAATTCCTATTTTCATCTTCTTCACCTCTTATTTAAGCTAATAATTCAAATCATTATAAAAATATTATAGCATAAAAAAACCGCTATTAAGCAGTTTTATCTTGGTTAAGACCATATTTACGGTTAAACTTCTCAACACGACCGGTTTTAACAACTGTACCTTGTTTACCAGTAAAAAATGGATGACATTTATCACAAACTTCTAAGTGAATTTCAGGTTTGTTTGATCTTACTGTGAATGTATTTCCACATGCACAAGTTACTTTTGTCTCCATATATTCTGGATGAATACCTTTTTTCATAACTAATATCTCCTTCCGCCATGACTAAACTAAGTCATAGAAATTTAATGCCTTTATATTATAACAAAGAAAAACGATAAAAATCAAGCTTTTTTATCAATTTTTTCATCAATCAAACTAATTATCTTATTAGCTATCATTTCATATCCTAGTTTATTTGGAAACGAACAATTATAGTCATCAAAATATTTATCATCTTTTAGATCTTCATAAACATCTAAATAAGTAATGTTATAATTTGTTGCAATTTTTTCAATAATATCATTAGCGTACAAAAAGAAATCATTTAACTCATCTTCATTTAAGTAATTATAAAAACCAATAAATATTATATCTTCTTTACTATATTCACGTAATAATTTAAACAAATTTTCTAAATCTGTAGATACTTGTTCAAATTTTCTGTATAAATCTTGCATACCAAAATCATTATTAAAAGTAATATTACTAAACAAATCATTTATTCCTATTGACAAAGTTATAATATCAGCTTTAATTAAAGCATTTTGCATTGTTTTTTCTTTATTATCTACCATTACTTTAACATTATCAGTTATATCTTTTATAATATCAATAGTTCTTTTATTATTATTTGCTAAATTAACATAATTTTTTAATTTTTTATTAGAACTCAAATAATCCTTAATAAAATCAGAATAGCCATAATCATTATTACCATATGAATTGACGCCATTAGCTAAAGAATCACCTAAAGATAAATAATATATATCTTTATCCTTAAAACCTAAATAAATTAAAAATACTGCCAAAAAAACAATAATAACTGTTAAAATTTTTTTCATAATTTCCTCCTAAAAAAAGTAGATTTCTCTACTTAATTATATTATTTAACAGTTAAATTATTCATCAACTAAATTAATATCAGCTCCAACTTTTTGCAATTTTTGAATGATATTTTCGTAACCTCTTAAAATATGATCAACTTCTTTTATAACAGTTAATCCTTTTGCTTTAAGTCCAGCTAAAACTAAACAAGCTCCAGCTCTTAAATCAGTAGCGATTACCTCTTTACCACTTAATTGTTTTGGCCCTTTTATATATATCTTTCTACCATCAACTACAATATCAGCGCCCATTTCATTTAAAAATGCGACATTTTGGAATCTATTTTCATAAACTGTTTCCTCCAAGATTGAAATCCCGCTACATCCAATTAATAAAGATGTAATCGGTTGTTGTAAATCGGTTGGGAACCCAGGATAGCCAAGAGTTCTAATGTTTACTGGTTTCATATTATCGGTTTTAGAAACAATTAAATAATCGTCATATATTTGAAGAGGAACTCCCATTTCTTTTAATTTTAAAGTTAATGATTCAATATGTTCAGGAATAATATTTTCAATTTTTAAATCATTACCCATTAAAGCACCAGCAATCACATAAGTACCAGCTTCGATACGATCAGGTATTACCTCAGTAAATCCGTTATTTAATTTATCGACACCAATTATTTTTATTTCACTAGTTCCAGCTCCAGTTATCTTAGCACCCATATTGTTTAAAAATGTTGCTACATTAACTATTTCTGGTTCTTTAGCGGCATTATCGATAATTGTTTTCCCAGAAGCCTTTACAGCAGCTAACATAATATTAATAGTAGCACCAACACTAGGAACATCCAAATAAATATTATTGCCTTTTAAATTCTCAGCGGTAATTATATATTTATTACCTTTTTCGATAACATTCGCTCCCAATGCTTCAAATCCTTTTAAGTGTAAATTTATCGGTCTTGCGCCGATTGAACATCCTCCTGGAAAATAAATTTCAACTTTTTTATATTTACCTAAAAGTGCCCCCATGAAGTAATATGAAGCACGTAATTTTTTTGCTTTTGATTCTGGTATTTCTTTATTTTCTAAATTAGTCTGATCGATAATCATTTTATCATTTTCTCTAGTAACTTTAGCACCGAGATATTCTAAAATTTCATTTAATGCCGTAATATCTGAAATGTTTGGTACATTATCGATAGTGACAACCCCATCCGATAAAAGTGAGGCGGGAACTAGAGCGACCGCACTATTTTTAGCGCCACTAATTTTTATGCTTCCTATAAGATCTTTTCCTCCATTTATTTTTATTTTTTTCATAAAATCCTCCACTACTATATATTAGTTTTTTTATGCTTTGTTGTTACTACCAAAAAGCATAATTTTACTTTCAATCATTGCTTTAATATTTTTCTCACCACTTTTAATAATTTTTCGAGGATCATATACTTTTAAATCATCATTTAAAAATTGTCTTACTCCTTTTGACCAAGCAATTTGTAATTCCGTATTTATATTTATTTTACAAATACCACAACTAATTGCTTTTTTTATTAAATCATCAGGAATTCCTGAGCCTCCATGTAATACCATTGGTGAATTAATCAAATCATGAATTTCTACCATTCGATGGAAATCTAATTTAGGCTCACCTTTATATATACCATGGACACTACCTAAAGCTGGCGCTAAAAAATCAATATTAGTTTCATTAAATAATTTTAAAGCATCTTCCACTTTAGCATAAGCAAGCTCATCGGCAACACCATCTTCTTCACCACCAACAGCTCCTACTTCTGCTTCGACAGTTATATTTTTAGTTCTTGCATAATCAGTAACTTGTTTAGTAATTTTAATATTATCTTCTACTTTATATTTAGAAGCATCAATCATAACAGATGTAAATCCCGCATTGATAGCTTTAATACAATTTTCAAAAGAACTTCCATGATCTAAATGAATAGCCACTGGAATAGTTATACCTAAAAATTCAACTAAATTTTTAACCATATCCGCAACAGTTTGAAATCCACCCATATATTTAGCTGCACCTTCGCTTACACCTAAAATTACTGGGCTTTTTAATCGCTCACATTCTTCTAATATAAATCTTGTCCACTCTAAATTGTTAATATTAAATTGTGGAACCGCATATTTTTCAGCCTCTGCTTTTAAAAGCATTGCCTTCATATTATCTATCATCTTATCACCAATTTAATTATATAGTTTTTTTAAAATAAAATCAAGAAATTAATGTCAACATCTTTTTTAAAACAAATAAACAATACCAATAATAATTAAGACAATCCCGCCTAAAATAGTAGAGCTTTTACCAACAATATTATTTATTTTTTTTCCTAATTTCAATCCAAAATAAGTGAATAAAAAACTAAAAATCGAAAAAGTTATCGCACTTAAAGCAATATTATTACTAATTACTTTTAAACCAATACCAACTGAAAAACTATCAATACTGACAGCCAAACCAAATAAAAGCATTTCCCAAATTGACATAATTGATTTTAAATTTTCTTCCTTAAAAGTTTCATAAATCATTTGAATCCCAATAAATAACAAAATTAGAAAAACAACTAAATTAGGATTTATTTTTAAATAACTAAGTAAAGCTGAACCAAAATTCATACCTAATAAAGGCATAAAAAAATGATAAAATCCAACAATCAAAGATATTTTAACAATACTACTTTTATTCAAATTTAAAGTTCCATAGGCTAAAGCTAAAGAAAAGGCGTCCATACTAAGACTAATTGCAATTATAACTATTACTAAAGACATAAAAAAACCTCCTATAAAAATATATTTATAAAAAGGTTTTTTAGACTATTTTCCCCAATCAATTGGTTCGATACCATTTTTAATTAAAAAATTATTAGTTTTAGAAAATGGTTTGCTACCAAAAAAACCATTGTAAGCTGATAATGGTGAAGGATGAACTGACTCTACAATATAATGATTTTTATTTGTTATTAAGTTTTTTTTACTTCTAGCGTAGCTTCCCCATAAAATAAAGACAATCGGTTTTTCTCTTTCATTTAATAATCTTATTATATTATCCGTAAATATTTCCCAACCTTTATCTTTGTGTGATAAAGGTTTATCTTTTACTACACTTAAAATAGCATTCAATAATAAAACACCTTGTTTAGCCCAATTAGTTAAATCGTTGTTTTCTTTTTTAATATGTAAATCATCTTCTAGTTCTTTAAAAATATTAGCTAAAGAAGGGGGTCTTTTAACATCATCGCGAACGGAAAAAGATAGACCATGAGCTTCTCCAGTACCGTGATATGGATCTTGACCTAATATAACTACTTTTACTTCATCATAATCCGTATACCTTAAGGCATCAAAGATATTTTTATATTCTGGAAAACATATTTTATGAGTGTATTCATCCCTTACAAAACAACCTAACTTTTTAAAATAATCTTTCTTTAATTCATCTTTTAAAACGATATCCCATGTTTTATTAATCATACTACCACCTATTTTATTTTACCACATTCTTTATATCTTCTCAATTCAAACAAAACATCTTTTTTTAGTTTACGAATCGCATAAACATTGATAATAGCTAAAACAGCAGTTAAAATATTAACTATTTTCCATATTAAGTTGGCCGATAAAATTGAGCTAACAAGTAATATTAAACAACTTATCAATTTTAATAAAAAAATTTTTTTATCGTTAATGGTTGTTAAAAATTTAAGATTAGATAAAGCATCATAGTATCCTGATAAAATAGTTGAAAAAGCAAATAAAATTATCGATATAATAACTATAAAGTTACCAAAGCTACCTAAATGATAAATAAAAGCATTTTGAGTGATTTCGATGCCATTTAAATTACCATGCATATTAACATTAGATGTTAAAATAACTAAAGCTGTTGCCGTACAAACTAAAAATGTCGTAATATAAATTCCAATTATTTGGACATATCCTTGACTAGCTGGATATTTAGTATCGACAGTTGAAGCGGCTATCGCTCCCGTTCCTAATCCCGCTTCATTAGAAAAAATCCCTCTTTGAATTCCTATAATCATCGTACCTAAAACACCAAATCCTAATGCTTTAAAATTAAAAGCTTCTTTTATTATATTAGTAAAGATTAAAGGAATTTTATCCAAATTAATTAATATTATAAATAACGAAGTAAGCAGATAAATTAACGTCATAAAAGGAACTAATTTAGAGGAAATTTTAAATATTTTTTTAATCCCATGGTTAAATATTGAAAAAGATATTATCATAATAATTAATCCGATTATAATTGGATTAATATTTATATAATGAGTAATTGATTTTGTAATGGTATTAGCTTGAATACTTAAAAATCCAATTATTTGACTAACAACAATTATATAAGCATATAATTTCCCAAGTTTTTTCATATTTAAACCATTTTTTAAATAATAACTAGGACCGCCTTTATATACATTTTCATCCTTTTCTTTATATTTTAATCCTAAGACAGTCTCAGCAAAAGCATTAGAAGCCGATATAAAACCTATTATCCAAATCCAAAAAATTGTTCCGATTCCTCCTAGATAGATAGAAAGAGCAATGCCTGCTATACTTCCTACGCCAATTCTTCCACCTAAAACCATCATTAACGATTGAAATGGTGTAATAGAATTATTATTAGATTTTCTTATATTCTTAATCATTTGTTTAAAGTCAAACTGTACAAAATGTAATTTTATTGTGTAATAAATACCGGATATAACCAACATTACTGTTGCTGTTGCCCATAATATACTATCCATAACTTTAAGCATCTAATCACCTATTTAATTATATTAATTTTATAAAAAAAAAGACAAGCTAAATATTATTAGCTATGTCAATAAATATATCTATGTTAAGTTGCTCAGCTCTTGCATTTAAATCAAAGTTATACTTCTTCAATATTGTTTCAATCTTATCTAAATTATAATTTTTTAAATTGTTTCGTAAATTTTTACGTTTTTGCTTAAAACTATCTCTTACTAATGTAAAAAACAATTCTTTATTTTTTAAATGAGGTTGTTCTTTTTTCACAAATTCAAGTACGACACTATCAACATTTGGTTTGGGTAAAAATACATTTCGACTAACATCTAGTATTTTTTTTACGTTAAAATAATAATTAATATAAATAGACAAAGAATTATAATCTTTAGAATTAGGTTTAGCTTTAAATCGATCCCCAACTTCTTTTTGAACCATCACTACCATTTTATCAACATTAATTTCTTCCTCAATTATTTTAATTAAAATAGGTGTCGTTATATAATAAGGTAGGTTAGCTATTACATATAATTTATCATATTCATATTTTTTTATTTCCCCGGAAATATTTTCCTTTAAAAAATCCTTATAAATAACATCAACATTGGAAAATTCCTTTATATTATTTCCCAATACATCTTTTAAAGTTGTATCAATTTCATAACATAAAACATTTTTTGCTTTTAAAGCCAACTTATAAGTTAATGCTCCGGCACCTGGACCAATTTCTAAGACTAACGTAGTTTCATCAATTTGTGATTTATTTATAATTGCATCAATTATATTTTCATCAACAATAAAATTTTGACCATACTTCTTTTTAAAATTAAAATCTTTTTCTTCCAATAAACTTTTTACTTTTTTTGGTGAATACTCCATTTTCCCACCTCTTTATGAATTATATAGCATCATAAAGTTTTTGGCAATAGTTTTAAAATAAAAAGATGGTTTTACCATCCCCATCTTTGTATTTCAAAACTTACATCACCACTCATATTAGTGGCTTTTTTAACTTCTTCATCTTTTTCAGTCTGATAAGCGACGTCAAAGTGATATACACCTTTTTTTAATTGTTCTCTCATCGTATATCCTGTATCCATTACAATACCAGTAAAATCACCTAAATTTGAACTTTTAACCTCAACAATCGTTCCACAAGGAAATTCTTGTAAAGAAGCTGCTAAGACTCTAACCTCACCATACTCATCATCATTATAATAAACACCATCATCGATCAAGTTAAAATTTTTTTTATCTTCAGTTTTACAAGATACATAACCGCGTCCAGAACAAGTACTACAGTCAGGGCCATATCCTGTTATCACTCCTTGATAACTGCCATTTTTGCCAGTTCCAATTAAAAGTTCTTCGTTAACAACTTCTTCTAATACAATAGTTTCATTGTTTTCATTTTGATATGTTACACCATTTTTTCCTTCTTTAATAGTTTTCGTTATATTACTAGGAATTGAACTATCATAACTCTTAATTGTTTCAAATTCAATAATATTGGAAACAACATTAACATTCTTATTTACAGTATCATTGTTTACTTCTAGATTCTTTTCTTCTATTTCAAAACCAAATAAAGAAAGTATTGATAATATCCCCAAACTCACCCATTTACCAAATAAATTCAGTAAATAAAAATTCATTAAGTTCACCTCAATTTTATCGATAAGTTAATATTAACACATTTTTTTATCTAAGTCAAATTGACAAATTGCATTATTTTTAGTTATTTCTAAAACTTCTTCTAAAGAAATTCCTTTTATTTCTGCTATTTTTTTAGCTACATATATAATATTATATGGTTCATTTTTATCGCCACGAAAAGGTTCAGGAGTTAAAAAAGGACTATCTGTTTCCAAAAGAAATGAATCAATTGGAAGCTGTTTAATGACCTCACTTAATTTACTATTTTTAAATGTCAACACCCCACCAATTCCTAATCGACAATTAATTTTAATAAACTCTTTTGCCATTTCAAGACTACCACTAAAACAATGAATATCTTTTTTTAATTCTTTATATTTTTTTAAAATTTCATATGTGTCGGCTATCGCATCACGACTATGAACAACTACTGGTTTATTATACTTCTTAGCTAAATTTAATTGATTTATAAAAACTTCTTTTTGTTTTTCTTTATTATCTTTAGTATAGTGGTAATCCAAACCGATTTCACCAATTCCAACAATCTTAGGGCTACTTAAATTTTCTTCGATAATTTTATAACTATCGCTAGTCATATTATCTATTTCTTCAGGATGAATACCAATTGTGCCATAAACATTTTTATATTTATTACATAATTTTATAACTTCTATATTATCACTATCATTAGTACCACTTATAATAATTATATTATCTTTCATATTATTTATGACTTTATCTATATCATCATAATATTCATTTAAAATGTGTGCATGTGTGTCTATCATAATATTACCTCCTCATATAATTATACAATAAAAACGAGAAAACCTTAAATTTTTTGTTTTCTCGTTTTTACAAAATACTTTAAAAATGTAACTCCTACTAACATCAGATAAATAAAGTCAACTAAATTAAATTTAGTTGCTAGACCAGCTATTGCTATAAAAACTGGAATAAACAACAAAATTAGCGACGCAACATCTGAATTTTTTATATTCATGTTAGTTTTTCCCTTCTATTCTTTTTTCCGCAACAATAATAATATAACATAATTAGTTTTCCAAATCCAACATTTTTAGTTAACAAATAGCGACATTTTACGCAACTTTACACTTGTTCTAAATGATTACTTAAAAATTTAGAAGCTATTTGAACTAATTTTAAATCAACTTCATCGACGATATCATCTTTACTTAAAATCATGACTAACCCGATAGCGTCGCCATTTGTGATAATAGGGGTTGCTGCATAAGTACATTCCATTTCATCTTGCGTTATTTTGATAGGTTTTTTATGTTTTTCTAACATTTCTTCTCTTCTATTAATCTTTAACTCTAAATCGCTACCAATTGGTTTATTTAATAATTCCTTTTTTAAAGATCCAGAAACCGCTAAAATATTATCATTATCGGTAATTAATACACTATGTTTTATAAAAGAATGAATCGCATCTGCAATATCTTGCGCAAAATTATTTAAATTTTTAATCATAGAATATTTTTTTAATATTATATCCTCATTATCAATTAATATTTCTAAACTTTCCCCTTCTTTTATTCTCAAACTTTTCCTTATTTCCTTTGGAATAACAATTCTTCCTAATTCATCTATTCTTCTAATTATTCCAGTTTTCATATTTCACCTCTACTTTATTATTTCCTAATAAAGGTAAAATATACTTAATATTTCTGAATTTTAAAAAAACCATAATAACCATTTAATACTTTTTTATATTTATAAATGTTATATTCTTTTAATATTCTTAATTTCTTATATATTTTTCTTCGATTTTTACTTAATATTTTAATTTTTTTATGATAAAAATGATAACTTAAAAAACATAAATTATTCTTAGTTATTTTTAATCGATTTTTGTATTACAAATAATAAATCAATTAAATAATAAATAAAATGCTTTTCTAAATTATCTATTCTTAAAGTAATAATTAAATTATTTCCTAACATCCTAAAACTGAAATTACTATTTATTTTTAATGTTTCTAAGAATAATTGTTCACCATTAATATTATTTAATATCTCTTTATTTAACATCATTTCCACAGTATTATTAGTTTGTTTAACTTTTTTAATTTTTAATTTATTAGCTAAAGATTCAAACCATTCTTCATACATATAAATTAATAATTTATCTGATATTTTGCCAAAACGATCTTCCAATTCCTTTTGGACAGATAATAATTTGTCATAACTATCGATTTCATTGATTTTTTTATGAATTTCTATTTTTAATTCTTCTTCTTTAACGTAGTTATCATCGATATATGTATCAACTTCGATTAAAGGTTGAGTATCTACTTCTTCATTTACCTCA
The DNA here is from genome assembly GCA_944371305.1 of uncultured Bacilli bacterium. Lineage (GTDB taxonomy): Bacteria > Bacillota_I > Bacilli_A > RF39 > UBA660 > Faecisoma. The sequence goes on from CALVXM010000002.1 coordinate 104,957, forward strand.
ATCCCTTTTAGTTTATCGATTTCTTGTTTAAGCATTTGCGTAAATAATTCTATTCCGACACTATCGACAAATCCAGCTTGCTCACTTCCTAAAAAATCTCCTGCTCCTCTTAAAGATAAATCTCGTCTTGCAATTGATAAACCACTACCTAATTCAGTAAATTCTTTGATGGCATTTAATCTTTTATGAGCTATTTCTGATAAAATTCTACTATTATCATACATCAAATAACAATAAGCTATTTTATTAGTTCGTCCTACTCTTCCTCTTAATTGATATAATTGTGATAAGCCAAATTTATCAGCATCGATAACAATCAATGTATTAGCATTAGGAATATCAATACCAGTTTCAATAATAGTTGTACACAATAAAACATCAAATTCATGATTAATAAATTTAAGCATAATATCTTCTAATTCAGTTTTATTCATTCGACCATTAGCGCATACTATTTTAGCATCTGGAACTAATTGTTTAACCTCTTCTAGCTTACTATTCATACTATCAATACGGTTATACAACAAAAATACTTGACCATTACGTGACAATTCTTTATAAATAGCATCTTTTATCAATTTTTTATTATAAGATACTACATAGGTTTGAACTGGATATCTATTATTAGGAGGAGTTTCAATAGTTGATAAACTACGAATTCCTGATAAAGACATTTGTAAAGTTCGCGGAATTGGTGTAGCTGATAAAGTTAAAACATCAATATTAGTTTTTAAATTTTTAATTTTTTCTTTGTGAGTAACTCCAAAACGTTGCTCTTCATCAATTATTAATAATCCTAAATCTTTATAAACGATTTCATCATTGAGTAATCTATGTGTACCAATTACAAAATCTACCTTACCTTCCTTTAAATCTTTAACCGTTTCTTTAAATTTTTTAGGTGTTATGAAACGGTTAACTAATCTAATATTAACAGGAAATGATTTAAAACGTTCTAAAGCATTTTGATAGTGTTGGTTTGATAAAATAGTAGTAGGACATAATAAAGCTACTTGTTTACCAGATAAAATAGCTTTAAAAGCAGCTCTAAAAGCAATTTCAGTTTTTCCATATCCGACATCACCACATAATAATCGATCCATTGGATGAGGTGATTCCATATCTTTTTTTATTTCTTCCCAGACTTTTAATTGATCAGTAGTTTCTTCATAAGAAAATTCTTTATCAAACTGAATTTGATTTTCATCATCATTACTAAATTTAAATCCTTTTTGCATCTGTCTTAAAGCAAATAATTTAAGTAATTTATCTGCGATATCTTTTGCTCTTGTTTTAGCTTTTAATTTAATTTTTGTCCATTCTGATGTTCCTAATTTATTTAATTTAGGTTCATAACCCTCTTTAGAACTATATTTGCTAATCATATCAATTTTTTCAACAGGAATATATAATTTATCGCCACCTTTATATTCTAGTTGTAAATAATCTTTATTTAACCCATTTTTAGTTATAGTCTTCATTCCTAAATATCTACCAATACCATGAATATTGTGGACAATATAATCACCAATTTCTAATTTACTAACATCTTTGATTCTAGTTCCATATTTAAAATTAGTTTTATAAGGTATTACTTTTGAATTTTTATTAAATATTTCATCTTCACTAATAAATATATAATTATTAAATTTAAATCCTTCATTAATCTTAAAAACAACAATATTTATTTTATTTTCATATATTTCATTTACATTAGTAAAAACACAATCGACTTCATCGATGATTTTATTAGCTTGATAACGGTTAGAAACACAAATAACGACAGTATTTTTTTTAATATATTTATTTAATATTTCTTTCATTACTTCAATATTAGTAAATTTATCTTCTATTCGATAAGAATTATAATTGTTTGTTAATGTGTCTTTTTGATACAAATTGATTGAATCATAATGTGGGAAATCATTAAAGTATTTAGTATCAGCTTTGATATCATTACTTACGTTATATTCTAATACTTCTTCTAATAGGTTTTCATAACTAATTTTTAAATCCTCTAATTCATTATAAAACAATAATCCATTTAAATATTCATAGATATTAGAGCTACCATATTTAACTAGATCACGATGATTATATTCAAAATCGATATTCTTATTAATTAAAAATTCTGAATTAGGTATTATTTCTATTTTATCAATTTTATCGATAGTTAGTTGGGTATTAATATCAAAAAAACGAATTGATTCTATCTCATCACCCCAAAATTCAATTCTAATCGGATTATCATAATTTATTGGAAAAATATCAACCACATAACCTCTAATAGCCATCTCACCTGTTTTATCCACAGTTATATTACGTTCATAACCGATGTTATAAAATTTTTGAGTCAAATTTTTAATATCGATAGAATCTCCGACTTGTAACCTAATATAACTATTAATAAAATTTTCTTTTGTTGGTAAAAATCTTAAATATCCCATCAAATTAGTTACAACAATTCCTCTATTATTTTTAATAATATTATCTAATGTTTCTAACCTTGTCATTTTAAAATCAGGAGAAATAGCTAAGACTTCGCTTGTTATAAAATCATCCATAGGAAAAAAATAAACATCATCAACATAATTTTTTAAATTTTGATAAAATTTATTTGCTTCATATAAACTATTACAAACAACTAAAATTTTATTATCATTATATTGATTACTAATATAAATACACTTTAATTCATCAGTTAATCCACCAATTTCTTTAGCATTATAACTATTAAATAGTTTTTTAAATATATTCACTTTATCACCTCCAAGCCAAAAAAGATACTAATAAGTATCTAGTTGTATTTATTCATTAAATTTTCAAATGATATTTTTAAAAAGTCATCTATCACATCTGGCATTATTTTAATAACGTCGTTAATCTTTTCTAATTCATCAGATTTAAATTTCCCTAAAACATAATCAATTACATCGATATTATTTTTAGAAATACCAATCTTAATACGCTTATATTCGTTAGTTTTTAAATTTGCTTCAATGTTTTTTAAACCATTATGTCCGCCAGAACCACCTTTATAACGAATTTTAAAACTACCTAATTCTAAATCCATATCATCATGAATGACTAAAATATCTTCTACTTTTATTTTAAAATAATTAACAAATTTTAAAATTACTTCACCTGATAAATTCATATATTTTTGTGGTTTTAAAATAATTACTTTTTCATCACTTATAACCGTATCACAATATAGACCATCAAATTTCTCTTTGTTTAAAACTAAGTTATGTTTATTTAAATATTCATCGATAACCATAAAACCAACATTATGACGAGTGTTATTATATTCACTGCCTTTATTTCCCAATCCAACAATTAATTTCATTTTAAGCACCTCTTTTATGATATTCGCTATACACTTCATTTTTACTAAGTTGTCGCTCTTTAGCGACTTTTTTTATTGCTTCTTTGGAATCCATTCCTTCTTTTATATATAAATTAACGTGTTCAATAATTGACAAATTAGAAAAAGTATTTACATCCTTATTACCTTCGACAACTATCACAAATTCACCTTTAATCGTATCAAATTCATTAATTATATCTTTTAAGGTGCCACGATATATTGTTTCAAATTTTTTTGTTATTTCCCGGGAAATGCTGCATTTTCGATTGCCTAATACTTCTAGCATATCATTTAAAGTTTCTAACAAACGATGGGGGGATTCATAAAATATCAAAGTGGAATTATAATTTCTTAAAACTTCTAATTCTTTTTTTCTTTTACTAGATTTACTATTTAAAAAACCTAAAAAAGTAAATGGAAGGGGTTCTATATTTGAAGTTATCAAAGCTGAGACAAACGCAGTAGAACCAGGAATTGATACAACATTAAAATTATTTTGTATAGCTGCTTGCGCTAAATAATATCCAGGATCACTAATAATAGGTGTTCCTCGATCAGTTACTAAACCAACATTTTCTTTATTATTTAAATAACTCAATAATTTTTCTATGTTTTCTTTTTCATTATATTGATGACTAGCTATCAATTTATTTTTGATATTAAAATTTTTTAACAATTGATTAGTTATTCTAGTATCTTCAGCAAAAATAACACTGACATTTTTCAAAGTTTCAATTGCACGATAACTAATATCATCCATATTACCAATTGGCGTAGCGATTAAAAATAAAGTTGGTTTACTATCATAACTTTTTTGAATCACTTTATCACCTCATTCAAAATATTTTTTTATTTGTTTAGTATATTCTCCATTTTTCATGTGAGTATAAATAGGCGGTAATATTTTTAAACCTTCTTTACCATTTTTTGTTCCTTCTATTAATAAAATATTCGCTGGCATATTTTTCTTTGGATAAATAAATTGAATTTTTTTAGGTTCAATATTATATTTTTTCATTGTAAATAAAATTTCCAATAATCTTTCTGGACGATGAACAATTGCAATATATCCATTATTTTTAAGTATTTTTTTAGCTATTTTGAAAATATCGTCTAAATTCAATTTAACCTCGTGACGAGCAATAGTCTTATAATCATTATTGTTTAAATTAGATTCTTTATTAACCTTAAAAAAAGGTGGATTACAAGTTATAACATCGAAAGATTCAGTTTCAAAATCATTATATATATCTTTTATATCGGCATTTATAATTTTAATCTGTTGTTCTAAATTATTGATTTTAACTGATTTAGTAGCCAAATTAAAAACTTCCTTTTGAATTTCCACACCAATAATTTCTGCTTTCGTTTTGGTAGATAAAATTAAAGGTATCGGTGCATTACCACAACCGATATCTAGTATTTTATTTATATTTTTATTAATTGTAACGAAATTAGGCAATAGAACAGAATCCAAAGAAAAATTAAACATTTGTGTATCTTGGACTATATAATAATTTTTAAATCCTAACAAATAGTTAATTACTTCCATCGATTTCGACAACTCCAACTTCTGGTATATTGACACTATATTTTTTATTTAAAATATCTAAACTTACAACTTTACCCTTACCATTTTCTGTATTTACAATTGTTCCAATAGTAGGAAGTTGCTTACGATATTCTTTATAAGTTTCATCTTCATATTTCAAACAACACAAAAGTCTTCCACATACTCCATTAATTTTATTAGGATTCAAAGATAAATTTTGATTTTTTGCCATATTAATTGAAATTGATGCAATATCTGATTCAAATCTAGAGCAACATAATTTACGACCACACAATCCACAACCGCCTACTTCTTTAGCTTTATCTCTAACGCCAACTTGACGTAATTCGATTCTCGTTTTATAAATTGTCGCTAATTCTTTAGCTAATTGTCTAAAATCAACTCGATTATCTGATAAAAATCTAAACAATAATTGCGAACGATCAAAAGTAAAACTAGCATCCATTATTTGCATATTTAACTTTAATTTATTCGTTAATTCACGACATTTTTCTAAAGCTTTATTAGCATCCTTAAGATTTTTTTTATGTTCTAAATAATCTTTTTTAGAAGAAATTCTAACAACATCTTTAAGGTTAGTTTTTAATTTATCTTCTTCTATTTCAAAAGGAGGAAGTTCTACTTTACCAAACTGTAAGCCCCTTTCAGTTTCAACAATAACCGTTACATTTCTTCTTAAATCTAATGATTTAGGATTGAAATAGTAAATTTGTTTTATATTTTCAAATGAAATTCCAACAACTTTAATCATTTTACACCTTCTTCCAAATCAATAATTATCTTATCCATTAATAAATTTAAATTAGCATTATTTTCTAAAAAATTTCTATTTTCATTTATAATTACAATTTTATTAATCAAATTTTCAACTGAATTACTAGTGGCAATCTTTTCAATTTGTTCCATATAATCATTAAAAATTAAAACATCACAGTTTATTTTCCAATTTAAAATATCTTTATATAGATATATAATAATTAATAAAGCATCTGCTATCACTTCTTTATCAGTAAAATAATTAAACCAATAATCTTGCATATGCAAAAGTATTTTTTTATGATATGTCTCATAAAAACTAACAAACTTTAAAATTGCTTCTAATTTATCTTTATTGCTATCAACCAAATAATTTTGATAATCATTATCATTATTAGTTATTAATTGTCCTATTTTTTCAAATGTCGATTTATTATCAAGATCTGCTTGTCCATTTAAAGAAATTATTTGACATCTTGATACAATTGTATCTATTAACTGATAAATATTATCTGTTGTTAATATAGCGACAATTCCTTCTGGTGGTTCTTCTAAAAACTTTAAAATTGTATTAGCCGAATTTATATTTAATTTTTCAGCCTTATTAATTATATAAACTTTTTTATTACCAATTATTGATTTTTTACTAAATTCATCTTGTAATTCAGTCAATTGTTCTTTTTTTATCCAACTACCATCAGGATTTATAATTTTTAATTCCGGAAAATTACCATCATCAATCATCCGACATTGAAGACAACTTTGACAATCTGCTTGTCCATTATGTGGACATAATAATAATTTAGCAAATGCCATCGTAAATCTATCAGCTAAATCATAACCATTAGTTTCGATTAAATAGGCGTGAGCAAAATGTTGTTTTTTCAATGTGTTTTTTAAAGTTTTATATGCTATAGGTTGAATTAATTTAAAATCTTCCAACATATTTCCCACTCCTTATCTAGAAAAACATAATCAAAATTATTATAAACGAAAATAAAGCTGGCAATCCAAAAAAAGACATCACACCTACGGTTATAACATTAATTGGAACAATTAAATTTAACGGTGAAGCAATTAAATTATAACCGTATAAAATAAAAGCACTTATTACTACCTTTTTTAATAAATTGAATATCTTCTTTAACACTTTATCACCTAATAAAAAATATGTTTAAATTATATTTTTTATTCGGCATGACTAGTAATATCTTTTCTTTCCTCTAAAGCAAGTTCTAAAGTTAAAGCATCAACATAGTCCATATCAGCGCCAATTGGAACACCATGCGCTATTTTAGAAATTTTGATATCTTTTCCTTCCAATATTTTAGAAATATATAATGCAGTTGTTTCTCCCTCAATACTTGGCTTAACTGCAATAATAACTTCTTCAATTTTTTCTTTTTCAATTCTATCTAACAAACTCTCCAAATTAATATCTTCTGGATTTTTATTTTCTAAAGGACAAATTAAACCATCTAAAACATGATATAGACCATGATAAGTTCCTATTTTTTCAAATTGAAAAACATTTTTTGGTTCTTCAACAACACATATGACTTTATTATTTCGATTACTATTACTACAAATCGAACACAAATCATCTTGTGATAAATTATTACATTTTTTACATCTTTTTATATTTTTTTTTAAATCGATAAGTGATTGCGCAAAAAGATCAATTATTTCTTGATCTAACTCTAAACTATATAATGCCATTCTCTCTGCTGTTTTTTCACCAATTCCCGGCAATTTTTTATAACATTCAATTAAATCATTAATTGTCTTTGGATATAGCATCAAAACAACCCCGGCATTCCTTGAGTATATTTACCCATTTTCTTTTCAGTTTCTGCATCTATCTTATCCATTAATTCATTTAAAGTTACTGTTATCATATCTTCAATCATTTCTAAATCGTCTTTAGAAATATCATCAATATTAATTTTAATAGATTCAATTTTTTTATTTCCCATTGCTTTTATTGTAACAAATGATTTAGTATTTTCAAATACAGTCTCATCTATTTCCTTCTTAGCATTCATCATATCCTTTTGTAATTTTTGTGCTTGTTTCATCATTGCTTGTATATTCATAATTTTCCCTCCTAATTATACTCAACTATATCACCAAACAAATTTTTCATATTATCATTATCTTCTTTATTTGGTTTTATGAATATTTCATCAACTGTTTTTAATTCCTCTTGAAATTCATATTTTTCTTTTTTAGAATTAAATTTTTCTTTAATATTATTCCATTCATTTAAATCAACAGCTATAATATTATATTTTTTATTAAAAACTTCATATAATAACGTTTCTATTGATTTTATATTTTCATTAAACATATTAGCTAAATGTTCTGTTTTATAAACAAATATTATATAATTATCTCCAACCGCTTTTATTTCCCCATCTAATACCATTGTAGCTTGAGAACTATATATTTCATTCATAATATAGTCATTTATAATATCTATCTTATTTTTTAAATCAATTGTATCCTTTTTTGAAAATTTTGATAGTGTATTATTTACTCTTATTGTAATAAAATCTTGCACATCTTTAGAATGAGAATTATTAATTATATTTTTTTTAAATTTATCGTCATTTCTAGTTAATTCAACTTTATTTTCTTTTTCTATCACATTAAAATTATTTTGATCTAATGTATTAGGTATTTCTTTTGCATTTAAATGACTAATCTTAGAATTAACTATTTTAATAAAACCCAATTCTAAAATCATTCTAGGATTAGAAAATTTTTTCATCTCCAATAATGACTCATTAAAAATATTAATATAATTTAATAAATCACTAACTGATATTTTATTGTTTATTTCCCGGTAAATATTTTTATCATCAACAATATAATCATCAGTCGTGTTTTCCAAGATACAATTTCTTAAAAATAAAATTATTTCTTCAGTTATTTTAATTATACTTTTTCCCCGATTAGTATATTCTCCAATTTTTTTGATAATTTCTGTTAAATTATTATCCATAACATAATTTACAAGTAAGGAAATATTTTCAGTTGAAACACTACCATTAACATCATGAACATCATCAACTGTAATTTGCGAATCAGTATAAGAAATAACTTGATCTAATATTCCAATTGCATCACGCAAACTACCATCGCCTAACCTTGCTATCAATGAAATAGCATCATCAGTTATACTGACATTTTCGGAATCACATATATATTTTAAGCGTTCAAATAAACTATCATTACTTATTTTTTTTAAATCAAATCTTTGACAACGAGATAATATTGTAACAGGAACCTTATGAGGATCAGTAGTGGCAAGAATAAAAATGGCATGTTTTGGAGGTTCCTCTAAAGTTTTAAGCAATGCATTAAATGCGCCAATAGTTAACATATGAACTTCATCGATAATATAAACCTTATATTTTCCTAAAGATGGTACCAAATTAACTTTATTATTTATTTCCCTTATTTCATCAACACCATTATTTGAGGCAGCATCCATTTCAATAATATCCATGTTTTGTTCATTGTTTTGTGTACAACAGACACAAATTTCGCAAGGTATTCCATCTTTGCTATTTTGGCAATTAACTAATTTAGCAAATATTTTAGCAATTGATGTTTTACCACAACCACGAGGGCCAGCAAATAAATATGCATGACTAATTTTATCGTTGATAACGGCATTTTTTAATGTTCTAACTATCACATCTTGACCAACTACATCATCAAATGTTTTAGGCCGATACTTTCTATACAAAGCTTGATACATATTTACTCACCTCTAACCATTTAATTATATCATTTTTAATAACTTAATTAAAGACTTACTTTCTTTTTTCATTAAAGAATTTTTGAATTATATCTTTGCAATTATCTTCTAGAACATTACTGATTACTTCAATGTTATAATGTTTAAAATCGTCAGTAGCTTTTTTAATTTTACCAAAATTATCGTTTGAAACACCATAAACAACTTTTTTGATTCTAGATTGAATTATTGCTCCACAACACATTAAGCAAGGTTCCATGGTAACATATAAATTACAATCAATCAAGCGCCAATTTTTAAGTTTTTTACAAGCACGAATTATAGCTAATACCTCAGCATGATAAACAGAAATTTTTGATAAATCCTTTTGGTTATGTGCTCTCGCTATTATCTTTCCATTTTTTACAATAACTGCACCAATTGGAACCTCATTTTTTTTATAAGCTTTTTTAGCTTCTTTCAAAGCTTCAATCATATATTTTTCGTCCATATTATCACCTAACAAAAAAGCACACACATTTAGAGGCTCTTATGGCTGCTGTCTTCCGACTCTGACCAGGTTCAAACATAAATGTTGTGCATAAATAATATACAACATTAACAAAAATAAATCAACAATTATTTTAAAATAACAAATTTGATATGTTTTTTTACCTAATATTTAAATTTAATTAAAATTCATGATCTGTTTTGTAAAATTGGTGGAACAGGAATATTTAGTTTTTATAGTTCCACGTGAAACATTGTAGTTTATAGTTCCACGTGAAACATTGTAGTTTATAGTTCCACGTGAAACATT
>CALVXM010000003.1 GCA_944371305.1 uncultured Bacilli bacterium
TCGACTTTTATTTCGTCTTTTCTATCTGAACTGTAACTATACTATCTAGTTAGTAAAATTAATTCTCTTTCCACCTTCAGGTGTTTCTCCTTGGGAAGAATATTTATTTAAAAATTCGGCAAATTCTTTATTTTCAACTTTTCTCTGTTCTTTTAAAGCTTTCTTTTGTTCTTCTTGAGCTTTCTTTTCAGCTTCGATTTGTTTAGCTAATTCTAAATAACGAGCTTTTTCCGCTTTAAAATTAGAGTAAAGATTTTTAGCCGCTAATGCTGTTAATCCCAAAAACAACAGTGGCGCAATTTCACCATTATCTTCAACAACACCTAAAGCTTGGGATTCTAACTCAAAATTTCTCACTATACCATAAGTTATTCCTGTTAAAGAACCACAGCTAACAAAATAACCAAAACTTTTTAACGTTTCTGAAAAATTATCAGCTATAACTTTAGTCATACTTTGTTTTTGTAATTTATATTTTTTCATAAGTATCACCTTGATTCAAGTATAATATATGTCTAATTTAATGTCAATATAATCTTGACATAAATTAGACATTAAATAAGGATAATTGTTTTCTTTTATCTTTACTTTAACAACTTTATTTAATAAATTTTTATCACCTTTTACTTTAATTAATAAATAATTACCCGTATGACCAAATAAAAATCCATCTTTAAAAGTTTCAGCAATAAAATCTAACTCTTGATTAATAAATTTATTCATATAATTATTTTCTAACTGTTTCGATAAAGCTAGTAATTGATGCGCTCTTTTTTTCTTAGTTATTTCATCAACTTGATTTGGCATGACACTAGCTTTAGTTCCTTCTCTTACTGAATACGGAAAAACATGTAGTTTAGAAAAATTAATTTTTTTAATATTTTCAATTGTTTCTAAAAATAATTCATCAGTTTCACCTGGAAAACCGACGATAACATCAGTCGTAATCGATATATCAGGTCTAATTGCTCTTAATTGATTGATTTTATTGATAAAATAATTAATATCATATTTACGATTCATAAGCTTTAAAATCGTATCAGAACCTGATTGTAAAGGTATATGCATATGATCAACTAAAATATTGTTATTTCTTATAATATCGATAATACGATTATTAATTTCTGTTATTTCAATTGAAGAAATTCTAAGTCTTTTCAAACCATCAATTTCTAAAATATCTAATAAAAGATCAGCTAAATCATAAGTAGAATCGTGGTAGTTCCCCGTATGAATACCTGTTAAAACAATTTCTTTATGACCATAATTAATTAAATTTTTAATTTCATTAATAACATCTTCCCTTTTTTTACTTCTTACATTACCTCTTGTATAAGGAATAATGCAATATGAACAAAAATTATTACAACCATCTTGAATTTTAACAAAAGCTCTTGTCTTATCGAAATTATTTAATTGCATATCTTCAAATTCGACATTAGATAAATTATATATCTTAGAAATTTTACTTTTATAATTATCAATATATTCGATTATTTTCGTTTTATCTTTATTACCGATAACAATATCAACACCATCTAATTTTAAAACTTCATCAGCTTTAATTTGTGATAGACAGCCACAAACAATAACTAAATGTTTTTTTAATTTAATAGCTTTCCTAATCATTTGAAATGATTTATGTTCAGCAACGTTAGTAACAAAACAAGTATTGACAATGTAAATATCAGCATCATCAATACTTCCTTTTTGATAACCATGGTTGTCTAGCAAATCACTCATGACTTTAGCTTCATAAGCATTTACTTTACAACCAAGATTGATTATAAAATATTTCATAAGTTATTACGAAAATTTTTCAATTCTTTTAAAAAATCATCATTGTTACTATCTTTGCCAAAAATTGGAGAAATAAATTCACTATTTTTAAACTTAGGAGGTTGTTTTTCCTCTTCTTCATAGTTTAATAATTCTTTTGGTATTTCTGCTTCTACTTTCTTAACAGCCGTTTTATTATCTAAATGACCCCTTTTTTCGTTGACAGCTTGGACTAATTCTTGATAACTAATAATAGCATTAGCTTCTTGTTCTTCTTCAAAAGTAGTCATTGGACGATCAGTCTTATTTTCTTCTAAGGCTTCAATTACTTTTTCAATTTCATTTTTTTCATTTTTATCATTATCAACTTTATCATCGATAGTTATTTCAATTGGTTTAACCTTTTTAGGTTTAAAGATAATAAGTAATATTGTAATAACTAAAATTAAAGCTAAAAAACCAATATAAATATATTTATAAGCTAAAATATTTTCTATAATAAAATTCATAATAATCACTCCATCATTTCATAATTTAAAACACTAATCAAGTAAATTGGAACTGTCTCAACACGCATGATATTATTACCTAAGGTTACCGGAACAAAAGATAATTCTTTTAAAGTTTCTTCTTCTTCATTAGTTAATCCACCTTCAGGTCCAACCACAAATACTATTGTATCATAATTTAAATTATTTTTTAATACTTTTTTAATTGTTGTGTTTTGTTCTTTAGTACTACAAACAATTTTTAAACCATCAAAAGTTAAATCCTTGATTTTTTTTATGTTACTTATTTTAGGAATTTCTAAACGTTTAGATTGTTCACTTGCTTCTTTACAAATTAAATTCCAACGTTTGATTTTTTTATCTTCTTTACCATCTATTTTAACAATACTCCTTGAAGTTAAAATAGGAACTATTTCATCTACTCCTAATTCTGTTGCTTTTTGCAAAACAAAAGACATTTTTTGCTCCTGTAATAATGGTACACACAAAATAACTTTAAAATTTTTTTCAGTAGTTTCTTTAATTGTTTCTTTTATAATAGCATGATAATTATTATCTAACATGCATATATGAAGCAAATGATTATAAACAACTTCAATCAAATCATTTTCCTTCATTCGCATTACCGTTTTTATATGATATAAATCATTATCACTAAGAATCAAAAAATTGTCTTTTTTAATATTAGAAAAATATCTTTGCATTAACGATTATTATTAATCCATTCATTTAATAATGGTTCAGCAGTAAAACCAACCTTAGTATCGACAACATTACCATTTTTAAATAAAATCAAAGTGGGAATAGACATAACTCCATAAGCACGAGCTAAAGATTCAAAACGATCGACATCAACTTTAGCTACTTTAATATTATTACGGGATGAAGCAACATCTTCTAAAACTGGAGCCATCATTTTACAAGGTCCACACCAAGTAGCGAAAAAATCTACTAAAGCATAATCGCTATTAATAATATCTTTAAATTCTTCTTCACTTTTAATTTCCATTTAAATTACCCTCCTTTGCTTTTTTAATTAGCTCACCATAATTTTCAAATTTTTCAATTTTGCCACTTTCAAATAATTTTTCCAATGAGGTTGGCGTAATAACATCATATTTTAAAAATAATTCAATAGCTTGATAATCGAATTCACTTTCGCTAATTGTTTGATCATTATATTTATCTTTTAAATCTAAGAATTCTTTAACAACAACAGTTCCTTTATCAGCTATTTCTGATAATAATGGTGTATTATTTAAAATTTTATTTTTAAATTTTGATTCGTTAACAAAACTAACATCAATAAATACCATCGATATGATATAGACAATTATAAATGCTGCTACAAAATGATGCAATATTCCAACTATCGCACCAGCTATTTTTGAAGGTATTCCTAAAATAATCGTCGTATTTAATATTTTTTCAAAAACAGATGTTGCTACTAAAATAAGTCTTAAAATAATTGATAACAAAATAATACAAATAATAAAAGCCAAAACCTCATATACTAAAACATTAAGTATTTCAGCATTTTTTAAAACTCCAAAACTAAAAAATGGTAGATGTTCATACATTAAAACTGATAACGGATTTTTTAAAAAATAAGCTATTATTAAAACAACAATAAAACCAACTGCTTCGACTAATTCTTTAGTAAATCCTCTTTTAAAACCTAAAACGGCTCCAAAAAGAATAAAAATTATAATAATAATATCTAATACATTCATAAATTTCACCTCATTATAATTCTATTCGACAATTTCATAATTATAATTGCCGTCAATTTTAGTTATCTTAACTTGTAAACTATCAGAGAATAATTCATTGGTTCTAGGATTAGTTATATCATTATCGACAAACCCAGCTTGTTTTAATTGAGCTAAAGTCAAAAATACTTCATCACCATCATTTTCTGGTAAATTAAAAACATTTTCGTTGGCCCACATTTTAGCTCCTTCAATAATATTATCAATTTGAATCTGATATAATCTTTCCTTACTTGATTTCATACTATTTGTGATACTTACTGTTGCTATTAAAGCAATTACCGCTAATATTACAATAATTCCTAATAATTCTGCTAGTGTAAAGCCTTTACTTTTCATAATCCACCTTCTTTATTTTGTTGATAACAATCTGATATTTATCAAATCGTTTTTCAACCTTCCCTTCTATAATATATATACTACCTATAATTATATCACAAAACTCTTTAGGAAACAAAACAAATTCACAAATATTTGTCTCATCACTACCACTAATAAATAACATATCTTGATTATTTTTAGTTTTTATTTTTTTTAATTTTTCAACATAAACTAAAGCAATTACTTTTTTATTAAAATATTTCTCAATATCTTTAAGATCGATTGCTTTTATTTTTTTCTTCAAATTGGCAACTGGATGATTACTTAAATATGTACCAATCACTTCGAGTTCCCGCTCCATTAACTCTTGTTTGGAATAGTCTTGATAATAAACTAATTCTGGTTTTAAATTATCTTCCAATAGACCACCTAATTCACTATAATTAGTAAGTATTTCTATGTTATTATCGAGTGTTTTTTGGTTAACAAAAATTTCAAAACATCCCGCTTTATTCAAACTATCGATTACTTTGGTATTGATAACTTTCCCATAACACCTAGTAAAAAAATCAAATATATCTTTAAATAAACCTTTATTTCTTTCTAAAACAATAGTCTTAGCCGCAATAGAACCAACATTTTTAATATTTGTAAGAGGATAGATTATTTCATTTTCTACCATCTTATAATCAATATCGCTTGTATTGATATTTGGTTTAGTTATGTTGATAATTCCTTTACACATATTAATATATTCGCGGGTTTTAATTTCACTACCAATAACCATCGACAATAATTGTTTCATAAATACATTATAATGATGAGCCTTTAAATAAGCCATTTTATAGGAAATCATAGCATAAGAAACTGAATGAGCCTTATTAAATCCATATGAAGCAAACTTTAAAATCAAATTATAAATGT
The DNA here is from genome assembly GCA_944371305.1 of uncultured Bacilli bacterium. GTDB lineage: Bacteria > Bacillota_I > Bacilli_A > RF39 > UBA660 > Faecisoma. Next base: position 5,306 of record CALVXM010000003.1, read on the forward strand.
TAGTTGCTACATCTTTAGTATATCCATTCTCTACACTTTGATTAATGAATTTATCCTTTTCTTTAATCAAAATATCTTCTTTCTTTTTACTCATTGCTTTTCTAAGTAAATCCGCTTCAGCTAAGGAGTAATTAGCTAAAATATGAGCTATTTGCATAATTTGTTCTTGATAGACGATAATTCCATAAGTTGAACTTAAAACAGGCTTTAAAGATTCCAAAATTTCTATTGTCTCTAATCCGTTTTTTCTTTTTATATAAGTATCAATATTTTGCATTGGTCCTGGTCTAAACAAAGCAAGCGCTGCTACAATATCATCAAAAGAAGTTATTTTAAATTTTTTTAAAAAATTCATCATACCACTAGACTCAAATTGAAAAATACCAATAGTATCAACTTTTGTAAATATTTCGATTGCTTTAGGATCATTCAAAGGAATTTCATCAAAATTTAAGTTTACTTCTTTTAAAACATCATTAATTAAAGTCAAATTTTTTAAGGCTAATAAATCCATCTTTAATAACCCCAAATCTTCTAAATATTCCATAGAATAACCTGTTACATAAAAATCATCATGGTAAGATAGAGGAATTATTTCATCTAAATCATATTTCGATATTACTACTCCTGCAGCATGAATCGATGTATGCCGTTTTAATCCCTCTAATTTTAGACTAACCTTATAAACTTTCTTTAATTCATCGTCATTTTTGATATACTCCTTAACATTAGGATAATTATCATATAAACTTAATTTAGCATCTAACATCTTGGCTAAATGATCGATTGCTTTATTATCGACATTTAAACTCTTACCTACATCTCTTATAACTTGCTTACTACCTAACGTTCCAAAAGTAATAATTGGCGCCACTTTTTTAATTCCATATTTATTAATACAATATTTTAAAACATTTTCTCTTTTTGTATATTCAAAATCAATATCGATATCTGGCATACTTATTCGTTCAGGATTTAAAAATCTTTCAAATAACAAATCGTATTTAATTGGATCAATATTAGTAATTCCTAAGCAATAAGAAACTAATGATCCAGCAGCACTACCTCTTCCTGGTCCTACTAAAATATCGTTATTTTTAGCAAACTGAACGTAATCCCAAACAACTAAAAAATAATTACAAAATCCCATTTTATTAATTATTTCTAATTCATATTTTAATCTATCAATATAAATACGATTTACTTTATCACCAAACATTCTTTTTAGTCCATCTTTAACTAATTGTTTTAAATAAGTATAACTATCCATATTATTAGGGCAATCATAAACAGGGAGCAAGTCTTGTTTAAAAGGGATGTCTAAATTACATAAATCAATAATTTCTTCGTTACAATCGTCATTATATAATTGATAATTAAGTAAATGATTATCATGTTTATTAATATTTATCTCATTAACATTAACACCTTTATTTATTGCATACAAATATTTTAAATAACTTCGATCATTTTCATCTAAATATAACACTTCATTTAAATAAACTTTCTTACCATTTAAACTATTTTTTTCATCTAAATTAGTATATCCTTTGTATAAATATTTATAAAATTTATAATCATCATATTTATCTAGGTTATAATATGGTACAATACAAATTAAATCATCACTATATTTAGCTAAAGTTTTTAGATCTACTTCTTCTTTTGATTTAATAGTACTTAATTTTATTAGATTTTTATATCCATCATAGTTGATTGCATATAAAACAATATCATTTATTTCTAAACCAATTATTGGTTTTATATTATTTTTTTTACACTTAATATAAAACTCTAATACACCATACATCGTATCATCAGTTAAAGCTAATGATTTAATATTATTATTAATAGCATAGGCAATTAGATCATCAATTTTAATCAAACTTTTTAATAAACTATTGTCAGATTTAATATAAAGTGGTCCCATGCTATCAACTCCTATACTTATTTTACTATATTTTTAACCTTTTTCAAAGAAATATTTGACTTATTTCGAATAATATAGTAAAATGTAGTAGCGAAGAAATCAAGGAGGAAGAACATGGCTAAAAAAGTAACAAGTAAGAAACCTTTATCTGGTAATTTAAGATCACATTCTTGTCGTGCTACAAAACATGCAAGAAAACCAAATTTACAAAAAGTAACTTTAGATAATGGCGAAACTATTAGAATGAGTGCAAGAGAGTTAAGAACTCTAAAAAAAGAAGCATAACCTTAAAATTTTAAGGTTTTTTTATTACAAAAAATCCATTTTAATTTATAAAATGGATTTTTAATAACTAATAGCGACAATTTTCAAAACTATCTGGATCATTGTAACTACGGAAGCGATCATCAACACATGTTCCTGGCTGATTTTTAGCTCCTGTTATATCAATTATATGAGTTAGGTAATCACTTATACAAGCTTCACCTGTTCCAGTTTCACATTTATAATCATACTTTTGACTACCTAATGTTCCAACATAATCAGAATAATCATTTTCATCATTATATCTTCTTATCTCATTAACAATTGCTGGCGTCAATATAAATGTATACATTGGTTCGCCATTATATAATTCATATTCATTGACATTGCGATTATTATTAATATAATTTAAAACAAGTGAATTATCTGATGAACAATCATTATCACCATTACACCAGTTAGAACCGGTTTCTCTATCACTTCCATCGATATCTGGAAATGGTCGACTTAAATCAATCGGACGATATATAACATTTATATCTCGACCATTATTATCTTTATCGCCATCATCGGGAATCAAACCAGAATAAATATTGAACTCACATTCCCATCTACCATAACTAGATCCTTCGGTAATTGAAGACATAATTTTATCAACACTAGTTTGATTACCACTAACATGACCTATATTAGAATAATTAATATCTAATTGTCCTTTATCATGCATAACTCCATATTTACCATCTGAAGCTGAATATGATACTGGTAAGTTAGAATATCCAACATTGATATAGTTAGCTGTAAAATTACTATTGATATATTTACTAAGATCACTAGCATGAATTGATAGATGATTATCTTTTAATACATATTGATAAACACCTGATTTTAACGAGAACGTTGTTTTAGCAGTTCTTGTTTTTTCAGCATAATGACCATCACCACTACAATTTTTAATAGTTTCAGTTTTATTAGTACAACGACCATTACTACAGCTTACAGTCGTAATTTTTTCATCAACACAATTTGATGTATCATTTAAACTACCATAAACAGTTGATTTAGCCAAATCATCTACGTAAGTATAATTTACTGTCTCATCGTAAACAATAGTTGCTTTGGGATCTACCGTCAAAACATCAGAAGCATTAAAGTCATAACATTTTTCCATATTATCGACAACACTTTGAGCTTGCTTAACAGCATTATCATAAGCCGTTTTGTTAGCTTGAGAGTTATTTCTTTGCCAATTATTATAAGTAGTTCTAACATTGTTATTAGCACTTTCTAAATCTTCTTCGAATTTGTCCCAATCGACTGATTTAGTTCGACAGGTACGTGAAGTATTAACATAACTATAACCCCAGTTAAATCTTGTTCCGGCTTCAACATTAATATTTCGAGCTATAAATGAACCTAAAACATCTTCGATACAATATACCTCACAATATTCACTACCTAAATTTTTCTCATAGTAAGTTAAGCTAGAATTTTTATTAGCTGTTTTATGAATATTAGTATCATACTTCCCATTATCATTAAATACACAAGTATTCCAATAATTATCATTAATTGTTCCTTTTGATGAATCTCGATAAATTAGTTCATCACCACTAAGGCAATCACCTAAGTCAAATTGAGGTGTACAATTAGAAGAAGTAATTTGACTACAACCACAATTAGCTGTGTACCAATTGCCATTAATAGAAGTTCCATATGCATTATTATAAGCAGAAAAATCAAAATTTCTAAGCGACTCACAAGACTTTGTAGTTAAATCAATTTTCTGATTACGGTTATAAAAATCACGAACAGCTTGACAAGTGGTTGGAGGTCTGTTTTTAGTACAATTTTGAATATAAGAGAAATTATCTTTACCATTATCATAATTCACAGTCCAATTAAAACCTGTAGCTGGATAATATTTTAAATTATAAGCTTCCATTACTGTTTCTAATTGATTTTTATAACGTTTAATAATTGTTTCAGTTGAAGAATTCTTAATTTGACTAAGCATTGGATAGTTTTTAAAATTAGAATTAGTAGCTCTTAAATTTTCATAAAATTCATCAAATTCATTACACCAATAAGTTTCATTGGTACCACAATTTAAAGTATCATGATATTTCTCTTCACTAACTGGGGTCCAAGTTAAACCACGAGCTTCAGCATAGGCTCTATTCTCATTATCATATTGAAAAAACATATTAGCATTTATCTTAGAACTAATTACCCATCCCATTGATTGTGATAAAACAGGAGGCTGATACCAATTACTAGTACCAAAAGTTTTAGATAAACTATTAATCAATGACTGATTTTCTTTAATATATGCATCTAATTTGGTATTATCATAATAGTCATACATACCATAACATGTACATTCATTGACAAACCATTTTAAATCAATTTGTTTATCAGATCCGGTTACATCTTTGATAGTTAAATAGCCATTAGGATAAGCATTGGTTTTCGTATAATTATTATAAATTGCTTGTACTCCTCCACTTTTATATAATCTATCAAAAGTGCTTGATAAATTATTCCAATTGACTAAACTTTTAATTTCATCACAAGTATATTCTTTTTCACCTTCAACATAATTACTAAGCCAAAAGACACCCATACCAATTCCGTAATTAGAAGTAACTTTATCATTTGGAACTTGACCATTTTTAGTTGGACAAAGTTTTTCCATCTCACTATACATCAATTTGATATTGTTATTAAAATAAGCAGATGTAGAAAATGAATTAATTAATATTGTTGATTCTTTTTCTTTAAGATCATAATAAAGATTTCCATCCAAATAAGATGTACAAGGTAATTGTTTTCTTACAGAGGCAGCCAAATCACACATTGCTCCACTAGAGCTACCTTTACATCTATCAGTAAAACCACCACCAGGAGAATTTTTAGCAATATTTGCTAACTCGTAAGCTGTTCCATAATAATATTTACTATTAATTCTATAAACAGTAACCGGTTCTACAACGACAAATAAATTATATAGTTGGTTTTTCTCACCAGGAACAATATAATCTTCCAACTGACCAATATTAAAGCTTTTCAACATATTGTTAAATAATATGGTAATAAATTCATCATAACTATCTTGACTTAAACTAGTATTTGATTCTTTAAATAAGGCATCAAATAAACCAGTATAACTATTATTAGCAACTGCCGTATTTAAATTAACCGCAAAAGAATACTTACTACCTTTAGAATTAGTTACCGTAAAAAAATTTTGAAAATTACTTAATTTTGTAATAACATTCCCTATTTTTTTTCCACTATCCCAAGACAAACTACATTTACCAGCGGCATATGATGCTCGACTACACTTCTTCGTAGCGCTTCGAACATTCCAAGACCATTTAGTAATTCGGTCATAATCTTCATCGATAACATAATCACGACTAGCTAAATGAGTACCATCTGCTCTAACAAAAGAAACTCTCATACCACCCACATAAGGTGTTGGCCAAACAGTTGATGCTCCACTGTTATCATCGAAATCAGCATTAGATCCACCACCTGCATCAACACCTGTATCAACAGCATAAACACTACTTAGAGTTATTAAAGAAACCAATGCTACTACAAATAAAGTCGTAAATAAAATTATCTTTTTCTTGCCCATATCATTCACCTTCTACCATACCTATAAACATTATAACTTATAATTGATTAAAAGTAAACAAAAAAACAGTCATTATTAAACTGTTTAGCGATTTTTTCTAGTCAGATTTTCTTCTTTGGAAACTAAATTAGAATATAACAAATTATTTTTAAGTTCTCTTTCAAAAACATCTATTTTCTTGTTTAATAAAGTTAAATACTTTTCGTCTAAATAAATAGAATATTTATCATTAACAACTTTTTTATATCTTTGCAAATCACCTAAAGCTTTTCTAGTATCATCATCACTTTCATTTCCATCCAAATTAGCAATGATAAGTTGTAAATAATAATCTAATTTATTTTTTATCTTTCTTTTAACTACTTTTTCAATCATAGAAGGTTTAACTATAATCATTTCATTTACTTTAACGCCTTCATAAGGATAATTATTGCGAGGATTAATTTTATATCCTTTAATCTCATCACAATTTAAATAAACAACTTCACCATTATATTTTTTTTTAGATATAAAATATTGTTTCATTTGTTATCATCTCCTAATAAATCTGGACGACGTTCTTTTGTTCTTTTCAACTGTTCTTCATAACGCCACTTTTCAATATTTTTGTGATGACCAGACAACAATACTTCCGGAACTTCTAATCCTTCATAAATTGCTGGTCTAGTATAAACTGGATAATCCAATAAACTATTATTAAACGAATCATTTAAATGTGATTCCTTAGTTATAACCCCATCTAGTAATCTTGTTATACTATCAGTTATTACCATACTGGCTAACTCACCACCAGTTAGAATATAATCACCAATCGATAACTCTAAGTCAGCTAATGTTCTTATCCTCTCATCGAAACCTTCATAATGTCCACATATTATTATAATATGTTTTTTTAAACTTAATTGATAGGCCATCTTTTGATTGTAAGTTTTTCCTTGAGGTGTCAAAAGAATAACATATGAATCTTTATCTTTTAAATCTTTAATTGCATCGAAGATAGGCTGTGGCATCAAAACCATCCCTTTACCGCCACCAAATGGATAATCATCAACTTTCTTATGAGGATCTTTAGAATAATCTCTAATGTTATAAATATTAATTTCAACTTTTTTTTCTTTGATTGCTCTACCAATTATTGATTCAGTTAAAAAATGATTGTACATGTCAGGAAATAAAGTTAAAATATCAATTTTCATCAATTAACCCTTCAATTAAATTAACACTAATAATTTTTTTATCTAAATCAATATTTTTTACAAATTCATCGACAAAAGGAATAAGATAATTTTTTTTATTATTTTCAATTACTAAAATTTCTTGTTTGTTTTTAATAATGCTATTTACTTTTCCGATATAATTACCATCACTATAAACATCCAAGCCTATAATGTCTTCATCGACATAGCCATCAATATCTAATTCGTCTCTTTTAACAAACACATCATCATTTTTAAAAATTATTGCATCATTAATATCATTTATACCTTCAAACGTTACCATATCATAATTTTTATGCTTACGATAACTTTTTAGTAACACTTCTTGTTTTCTTTTCCCTAAATATAGTTTTCGTCCTTCAATAAACAATTTATCCTTAAATTTAAAATCAGAAATTATTCTTAATTCTCCTTTTAATCCATGTGTATTTACAATTTCTCCTACATATACCATAAAAATCCCTACTTATCTAATTCATATAAAATAATACTCGTGGCAACCCCCACATTCAAACTTTCACATTTTTCATTCATCTTTATATATATAAATTCATCACATAATTCACTAGCCACTTCACCAATACCATTTCCTTCATTGCCCATTATTATAACAAATTTTTCATTTTTTTCAATATCTTTTAAATTTTTTCCATGAGTAACTTTTGTTCCATATATTTTATAGCCATTTTGTTTTAAATTTGGAACAAAATTTTCGATATTTTCAATCACGATATTTAAATGAAATAATAAACCTTGTGTTGCTCTAATAACCTTAGAATTATATAAATCAACACAATCTTTACTCAATACTAATGTATCGATATTAAAAGCGACACAACTTCTAATAATTGTACCTAAATTGCCTGGATCTTGAATACAATCCAAATAAACTATTCTCTTACCTTCAATAATTCCTTCTTTTTTTTCACAAACACCGATGATATTAGTGGGATTATCAAGTTCACTTAAATAATTTTTGACATTATTAGTCATATAACTAGTCATTACATCTAATGGTAATAATTCGTTTTCTTCTAAAAATAATTCTTTTAATAATCCGGTTTTATAAGCTTCTAATACTAAATGTCTTCCTTCAACTAAAAATAGATTTTTCTTATCACGATATTTTTTAATATGTAACTTTTTTATATCTTTTATCTTATTATTATCAATTGAACTATAAAGCATTTTTACCACCAAAAATAGTATATCAAAAAATAAACTAAATTTAAAGAAAATAAAAAGAATTCAAAATTTTTGTTGAATTATTAACAAAAAAAGAGGAATAAATCCTCTAAATCATCTTTTCAACCACTGATTTCACATCACGTTCATTAAAAGGCTTTCTTAAAACGTCGACAATCGGATATGAGTAAGCTTTTTGAACTAAATCTTCATTGCCTATACCGGTAATAATGGCTACTGGTATCTTATTGAATAAATCTTTATTTTTAAAATATTCTAAAACGACAAAGCCATTAACATTCGGCATATTTAAATCTAATAACATACCTATTATTTTGGCATTATTAGTAATTTGATTAATTGCTTCTTGCCCATCCTTAGCTACTACCACTTCGAAATCATTGTGGAAAATCTTTTGAATGAAACTAACAATTACATTAGAATCATCTACGACTAAAATAGCCTTATCTTGATTAGATGATACCACATCATGTTTAATAGCTTCTTTTCCAAAATATTCTCTTACAATATTTAAAATACGATATGTTTCATTCATCAATTCATCAAAATGTTCATAAATAAAATAAATATGATTAGCTTTACTTTCTAATTCGTGTTGATATGATAATTCTGCCAACTTATCAAAACCAAAGTATTTAGCATCACTTTTTAATGAATGAACTAAAATAGCATAATTAGCCATATCAGCAATTTCTTTAAATTGTTTGATTTTAGATATTTTTTCATCAATTTCATTTAAAAATGTTTCTAATGTTTCATTATAAGTTTCCATATCACCAAATAATTCTAAACTTTTTTCTAAATTAATACCATTATTTTTTAAAATATTTACATCCTTCATTTTATCACCCTATAATTATTATAACACGTATAACACATTTAGTAAATTGATGAAATTCTCAATTAACTAATTAAAATCAAATTGTTTGAAACTAATTTTTCAAACTAGCAATTTTTTCGGCAGTTAAACCGATAATATCGGCTATTAAAACTAAATTAATATTTAGCCTTAACATCTTTTTTACATTAGCAAGTTTATTTTGTTTAATTTTTTAAAAAATTACTCAACTGATTTTAATGATTCAATCATATCAATTTTCTTTAAAACAAAATGTGTAATGAATTGAACTAAAACTGTAAAGAATATCATAATGGCAAAAGCATAAACAAAACTTAACGGTTTGATATCTTTAACAAATAGGATTTCATCAGTTTCAGCTATTGTCAAAACAAAACTATTTAAAATAACTCCTAAAAATAATCCAATAACAATACCAATTGAAGTCAAAATTAAAGTTTCACGATAAACATAAGTAGATACCTCTTTATCTTTAAAACCTAAAACCTTCAAGGTAGCTATTTCCCTTTTTCTTTCATTGATATTAATAGTTGTTAAATTATATAAAACAATAATAGCTAATAAACTTGAAGCAATAATAATCAAATAAATAATATTATTCATACCATCGATTATATCGTTAAACATATCTAGGCTATCAGACGTATATTGAATTGTCGTAAAATAACCAGAATCCATAAGTTCAGTTGCTAAAAGTTCATGATTATCATTATTTACATCAGTTATGATGGTATTATAATTAACTTCATTAAATATTTTTTGATAATAATTACTCGTCATATAAATATAACTATTGACATAATTTTCACAAATACCAGCAACTCTTAAGATAAACAATTCATTTTCACTATTTCTAATTTGAATGTCTTCACCTACTTCAGCACCCAATAGCTCGGCCATTTTTTGAGTAATGATTACACCATCATCAGTTAACGTCAATGGATTACCACTTAAATCCTTCAATTTAAAGTAATCATCAACCATATCAAGATTTTCAAAAGCTAGTAAATAAGTATCTATCCTTTTGCTATCAGCTTCAAAAACATAACTTTCCATATGGGCATAAAGCAAATTATCAATACTTTTACTAGATAAAAAATTATTGATTTCTTCATTTTGAGCTGTAATTTCTTCATCTAATATCAACATAGAATCATATAAATGAAGATTATCATATTGTAAAGACACTAATGAGCTAACGCTATCTCTTAAACCAAAACCAGTTAACAATAAAGCGGTACATCCCGAAATACCTAAAAGAGTCATGATGATTCTTTTTTTATAGCGAAACATATTCCTAATTGTAACCTTCCAAGTAAATGATAAACGTTTCCAAATAAATTTAACTTTTTCTAAAATTACTTTCTTACCATTCTTAGGAGGTGCTGGGCGTAATAAAGTAGCTGGTACATATTTGAAATCTTTTAAAATAGTTATTAAAGTTACAATAATCATCAAGGATAAAGTAACTAGAATAATCGATAAACAAGGAATTACTTCCGCATAAGTCTTTAAACCAGGAATAATATAATTAGAATGATAAATGTTATAAATAATATGAGGGATAAAAGCATAACCAATACTTAATCCAATTATTAAACCAATAGATGTAGCAATTAAAACATAAAATAAATAACTAGTTATTATTTTAAATTTACTTATTCCAAGTGAAACATAAATACCTATTTCATTTCTTTCCTCTTCGATCATTCTCGTCATCGTATTTAAACTCATTAAAAATACAACCAACATAAAAAATACTGGAAAAACTGCCGCAATGGCATCAACTTTAGTAGCATTTTCATAAAAATTAGTATAACCGGAATTATCTTCTCTACTCATTAAATACCAAACTGGTTTTTCCAAGTTATTCAATTCAGATTTAGCATCTTCAATTTCCTGTTCAGCTTTAGAAATTTCTTCTAAATAAGTTTGATAATTTTCTTCATACTCAGCATAACCCTCATTTAACTCTTGTTCGTTTTGCTCGATTAACTCATAACTATCATTTAGTTGTTGGATGGCTTTATCAAACTCACGTTCCCATTTATCCATGTTATTTTCTAATTCTTGTTCACTTGCTTCTAATGTATTTTTAGTTTTAATTAAAAGTTCCAAATTGCTTTTATTTTCATTTAGTTGTTTTAAAGTTGCTTGATAGATTAAATACTCTTGACTATTAGGATTCAACGTTTCTAATAAGGCACTAATACTATCAATTTGCGTATTCAAAGTTTCTAAAGTAGTTTCCAATTCACTTTCTTTTAAATTATACTCTTTTAAAGTCGCTTCAAACTTCTTTTTACCTTCTTCTAATTCGATATTGGCATTGTTAAAAGTACGCTCCATTTCTTTACTAGTAGCTTGCAACTCATCATACCCATCTTGCCATTCTTGATAAGCTTTTTCAATTTCATTCTTACCTTCATCAAGTTCCTTTTTAGCATCTGCTAATTTTTGACCATTTTCTATTTTTTGTTTATTCAATTCAGCTTCTGCATCGTTAATCTTACCCATTGCTTCGGCTAAAATTTCTTCGTAACGAATTGTTTCTCTAATTGGTTTTAATTCTTTCAATTTACTATCTAAAGCACTAATAATCTCATTATAGTCTTCTAAATAGGCAATTTTATCAATCCCATCTTTGGCAATAATATATATTTCTGTATAATATTCAATATCAAAATTTTCTTTAGGAATGAAAATATATTTATCTAATTTTCCATCGCCAACTGTTGATATTCCTTTAGTTCGATACATATATAAAGAACTTGTAATTGTTCCAGAAACTGTATATTCTTTTCTTTTTAAATTATCTGATTCAATTACTATTTTATCACCAATATTATAAGTACCTTCTTCTACTAGGCATTCACCATCTTTTGGCATACTACCACTAATTAAATTAACCTTATTAATTTCATCATTGATAGCATGAATTCTTGTGACATCACCATCTAAAATCAAATCAAAGGAATAAGAAGGTTCGACAATTAAATTATCAGCAACTTCTCTAATAGAATCTAAATCGCCTTCAGTCAATCCCATCGTACTGACAATTTTATAGTCCATCAGTTCGGTATCATCATAATATTCATCGACAGTTTTTATCATATCCATCGATGCTTCTCTAATTCCCGAGAAAAAAGCACTACCTAATGCAACAATAAAAATCAAAGATAAAAAACGGCCTAATGATCTCCTTATTTTTCTAAAACTATTTTTAAAAATCAACATTACCACTCAAGCTCCTCAACTAATTTAGGATGATCATTTAACGTAATACTAGCAATTTGACCATTTTTAATTTTAATTACCTTATCAGCAATATCAGCGATAACCGCATTGTGTGTTATGATAATGGTTGTCATACCTGAACTATGACAAGTATTTTGAAGTAACTCTAATATCAATTTACCAGTTTTAGAATCTAGGGCTCCAGTTGGTTCATCACAAAGTAATAACTTAGGATTTTTAGCTAAAGCTCTAGCAATACTAACTCTTTGTTGTTCTCCTCCCGATAATTGAGCTGGAAAATGATTAATACGATCACCTAAACCAACACTTTTCAAAGTTTCTTCACTATCTTTAGGATTTTTACAAATTTGACTAGCTAAAGAAACATTTTCTAAGGCCGTTAAATTACCAACTAAATTATAAAACTGAAAAACAAAGCCAATATCATATCTACGATAATTAGTTAATTGTTTTTTCTTATATTTTGATATATCCACACCATCGATTATAATTGAACCACTATCGGCAACATCCATACCACCTAAAATATTTAATACCGTTGTTTTACCTGCTCCAGATGGTCCTAAAATAACAACCAATTCACCTTTTTCAATTTCAAAAGAAATATTTTCAATTGCTTTGATTGTTACTTCACCCATTTTATAAGTTTTATTAATATTTTTTACATCAATATAAGCCATTTTATCACCCATTTTCTATACAAAATTATACAACTATTATAACCAAAAAACAAGAAAAAAACTAAAATCGAATTCGATTTTAGCCATAAAATTTTTGTAATTAAATCAACGCTGTTGCGATAAATGAAATTACTACTATCACACCTAAAATAATAAGCGTAAATTTCCAAATATATTTTGCCCATTCTTTATATGGAATTTTTAAATATGATAGTCCAGCTAGTAAGAAAATACTAGTTGGCGCAATAAGCATTACAAGACCAAAAATTGATTGGAATATCAAAGCAACAACTGGAATCATATTAGAATCTAAAGTACTATAAAATGGTAGGAAATAACTAGCTAAAGCTGAAAAATCATTATAAGTAAATGATGAAACCAAAGCGCTTCCAATCGTTCCTGGCAATGAGAATTCACCAGCCTTAGTAAATTGATTTACCATCGTAAAGACAAAATTAGCTGAAGTGTTGATAAATACTGAGAAAATAACTGATGCTAACATAGCATAAATAGCTGGAGCTAACATTTGTTTCATTCCGCTAACAAAACCATCGATAGTATCTTTAAATTTAATACTGTAAACCCAACTGATAATTAAAGAAGCAATTATTAAAATAACAGCAATGTCATAATTACCCCAATTACCAATTTCTGATACAGTTCCTAATAGATTTGTAAATAATGGATAACCATTTATTTCAAATTCCGTAATTGATTCATGTAAATTTGTAAAGAAATCAATATCAAAAGTATAATACCAATTATATAATCCGACAAATAATAAAATTATAGCGAATAAACCAATTACTAATAAAGGAATAATACCTTTTTTTGTTTCCTTTTTCTCATAAAGTGGTATTTCAACTTCTTCTTTTTTAGTTTTTTTATCTTTAACATCATCTTTATCATTTTTTCTAATTAACAATATAAACAACGTTACCGTAATTATTAATAAAATAGCTCTAACTAAAATAAGACTAGTCATACTAATATCATGACCTAATTGACTAAATACTACTTTTAAATACCCCCATACTTCTAATCCTAAAGTCGAACCGATTTGACCAACTAACAAAGCTCCAACAGTTGCAGCAAAAGCAGTAATTTTTTTAAATCCTAACTTCAATAAAATGCTAATGAAGAAAGGAACTAGAATAAACGTAACTGTGTTCAAACCACAAATAGATGAAAGTAAAGCAAAAATTAGTGTTGTAATAATCAAAAATTTCTTACTTTTCTTAGACCATTTATCAGTTATGCCATCAACCAATTTACCATAAGCTCCCGTTTTATTTAAAACTCCATAAAAACCTCCGATAGCTAAAAACAATATAGCATACTGAATAAAAGTGGCAACAGTTACTAAAGGGGCCCTAGCGATATCATAAAATCCAATTGGCGCAGTCGCATCCATAGAAACAAATGAACCGTTAGAGTAAACACCGGCTGGAACAACCCAACTAATTGCTACTATTACTAGAAACGATATTCCTAATACTTTTAACAAATCATACTTTTTCATTTTCTTAACCTCCAAAACAATTATAGCAAATATTGGAAAAATAGCAAAGTTTTTTACACAAGTTTCACAATATTTTTACAAAATGTTATAATTTAATTGGTGATTTTATGAAATTTAAATATTCAAATAACAATAAAAGATATTATACCTTAGATTATTATTACAAAAATAAGTTTAATGAAAAAATTATGAAAGTAAGTTTAAATGCTGGTTTTAGTTGTCCTCATTTAAAAACTGGAGGCTGTATTTACTGCAGTAATAAAGGAAGTGGCGAATACGCTGGTGATATTCATGATGATTTAATAACACAATTTAGAAAAGGTCAAAAAATGATGAATAAAAAATGGCCTAATGGGAAGTATATCGGCTATTTTCAAGCTAGAACTAATACCTATGCTGAAGTTGATGTCTTAAAAGAAAAATTTGAACCGATTTTAAAAATTAAAAATGTCGTTGGACTTGCAATTGCAACTAGACCAGATTGTCTTAGTCAAGAGTGTTTAGATTATCTTGAAGATTTAAATAAAAGAACCTTCTTAACTATAGAACTAGGACTACAAACTATACATGAGAAAACATCAAAGTTAATCAATCGTGGTCATGATTTAAAATGCTTTGAAGAAGCAGTTCAAAATTTAAGAAAGAGAAATATCAATGTCGTTGTACATATTATAAATGGTCTACCATATGAAACAGAAGAAATGATGATTGAAACAGTTAAATATTTAAACAAATTAGATATTCAAGGCATTAAAATCCATATGTTACATATATTAAAAAATACCGCATTAGCGCATCTTTATGAAAAAGAAAAATTTAAATTATTATCAAAAGAAGAATATGTTAAAATCGTCTGTGAACAATTACAATATTTAAATGAAAAAATTGTCATTCATAGATTAACTGGTGATCCTAAAATTGAAGATTTGATTTCTCCTTTTTGGTTAGTAAAAAAAGTATGTGTATTAAACGATATCGATAAATATATGGCTAAATATGACTTAGTTCAAGGAAAAAAAGTTAAAAAAAATTAAAAATTATCCAATTTTCAATTTTAGAGGTCATTTTTAACCGTATGTTTACACAAAATTGAAAATTGTCCTATATAAAATTAAAAATTGGAGTATTTTTTAATTCCAATTTTAAAAATCGGTCATTTGAATATATTTTTCCTTTATGTATAATGGTTAGTGAGGAGGAAAAATATGCAAAATTTTATGAAAAAAAAGGCTATTTTAACAGAAGAAGAAATCAATGAATTGCTATATTATTACAAACATGGAATTGAAGTTGGTAAAGAAGAAGTTCTAATCAAAGTTATAAATAATATGGTTAATATGTCATTTGATTTAAATACAATTGCTAAAATAGTCGAAAAGAAAACAAAAAACATTAAACAATATTTAAATTAAAAAAACGTTTTTAAACGTTTTTATTTTCTTTGAACAAACCAAGCACCACTAACATCACAACTACTACTAGAAGGAGCAGGATTTGGCATATCTAATTTAATCATAACAGGCACTTTAAAAGCGTTACCAAAAGCGATGCAATTACCAGGTTGTAAAATTCGTAAACGCTTAACAATTTCATTAGTAATATTAGGAACCATCTTTCTTATGTACTCTACGTCAACTGGATGTAACATTTTAAAAATCAAAAAGTTATTACATTGTGATAATGAAGTTTCTGATAACTCACTAGGTCTTTGACTAATTAATCCTAACATAACGCCATATTTTCTTCCCTCTTTAGTAATTCGTTCAAAAATATTATATCCTAATAATTCTACATCATTATCATTTTGAACATATCGATGGGCTTCCTCTAAGATGATATGAAATGGCATTGTCGCCCTTTCATTCAAATCTTTGGCATAATCAAACAGTAATTTAGAGTATATTTTAGTTATACTTTTAGCTAATCTATCATCAATATAGTTAATATTAAAATTAATTATCTGGGCTTTTCGACCATTATCAGCAGTAAGTAACTCTTTAATATATTGTTCTCTAGTTACAAAATGATCATAATCGAAATATTGCTTTGAATCACTATTGACTAATGAATGTAATCTTACCTTTAAAACATTACTATCATCATAAACACGGTCACTATTAAGTGATCCTTCACTTATTAAAGCAAAATCAAAAGCTTTTTCTAAGTCTTCCAAATCATACATGATATCTTCATTTTTTAAATTTAAACTCAAATCATCTTGAATAAATTTTTGAATAAAATTAGTTAATAACTCCATTTCTCTAATTTTACCAGTGGCATCAATTAATAAACATTGTTTCAATGGTCTTGTATATCCTGGTTGGAAAATTGGCGCCTCTAAATTCAAATCTGGTGTATTGTATGTCGATAAAACTGAAAAAATCTGATCTCTAATTTGAGCTGGAGGATTACCACTTGATAAAATATCTATTAAGGCTCTAGCTATAATATCATTTTTATATTTAATAACTTCCGCACCTTCACGAGCAAAAATATTGACTAATTTTAAGGCTTTTTCAATAATTGGTAGTTGAATTGGTCGATCGGCATTTAATAAAAGCGCTAAATCATCAACACCTAATAGCCAAGTTGGAATCCTTAAAATTTCTGAATCACTAAAATTTAAATTAGTTGTATATGATTTAAAAGAAAGTTCTCCTGTTATTCCGCCAATATTTTTAAAAGCACTATGATATTCACCATATGCATCAAAAATAAATAAACTTGCTCGATAAGGAATATAAGTTTTACGGTCAAATATATTTTGAATCAATCTGGCCACACCACATGATTTACCAGATCCAGTTGATCCTAAAATAGCAAAATGGTTGCTGAAAAACTGATTGATATTAGCACCTATTTTAATGCCATTATAAATTGGGCTAGTTCCGATATAAATATCGGTATTTTCTCTATAGTTATCAACTCCGATAATCATCGGTATTTTTTCTTTTGATATGAGCTTAACTGTCGAACTAAATGAAGGTTTTACCATAACACCAAAAATAAACTTATCATCAATTATTTCTCCTAGTAAATTAATGTGCGCAATACCATCTTTAATATCAATTATTTCTCCTACTAATTTTCTATTACCATCATCCATTACAACATGAATGTTAATTAAATTTTCGAATTGATTAATATCAATAGCCAATTTAAGTAATACTTCATTTTCTACAACACCAACTATATTGCCTAACATGTTATCCCTCCTAATTATATTAATTATACAATTTTTTTATAAAAAAATAAATAGCTATCAAGGAAGATTTCAAATTATTTAATTTATTTTAAGATGAATGCCCTACTACTTTAATATATAAAACAAAAAAAGGTCATTTTTCAATGACCAATTTTGTTAAGCTCTTTTTTTATTTTTTACTAAGAATCCAAAACCAACTAGTGAAATCAAGCCTAAAGCTATGTATAAAACTACGTTATCACCAGTATCTGGACTTGTAACACCACTCATATCCTCAACGTCAACATAAGTTAAAGCATAAGTTGAAAATTTATCTGAATTAAATGTTAGATAACTTCCATCTTCTGATAACTTAGCATCAATTAATTCTACCTTTCCATTATGTTCTCTTATAACATAATATTTTCTAACTAAACCTTCTTTTACAGGTTCTAAATTAGATGGCAACTTAATTGATAATTCTATCGCATCTGACAACTCAGGAATAGTAGTTAAAGTATCTCCAGCATCATTTTTTAATAAGATCGAAATATCAAAATATCCTAAAATTTTACCATCTACTTTTTCATCAGCTAATAATTGATTAATCTTATTAGCAACTTCTTCTTCTGGTTCAATTGCATTCATTTCGATAGTAGTACTTACAGTTACTCCATTAGCAACATAATCTAAAGCTATTTCATTTGTTTTTAAAGTATTTTGTAATACTTCATTAATTTTATCAACATTAGTAATACCAATAATTGGTTCAGTTACATCTTCACTTGGATCGATAACAGGTAAATCTTCAACTTTAGACATATAATTAATTTCTACGTTTTCTTTACTAGCATCAATCATACTAACCAAACCAGAATCAGTTACTTTTGGAGCTGATGCAATATTTATTACAACTTTAGCTTTTTCTGATCCTTCGATTCCTTTAGCATAAGTTTCTAAAGCAGCTTCACCACTAAATTTTTCTTGAAATTTTTCTTTATCAACAAATTGAAATCCAGCATAAATATTATTATAATTTACACCATCTTCTAAATTGAATTCTAGTGATCCGGCTTGGCCATAATCGATATCGCCAAATCTCCAACCAGACCAACCATTAGTTCCATCATATGTTTCACTTTTAGCATAGTAAGATCCAGCGTAGATGTCACCAATCGTCGTATTTCCTTTAGCATTTATCTTCATAGATCCAACCATAGCTCTTAATCCACCATGAATTGTAGCAATATTAGAATTGTCGATATTAGCAACAAAACTATCAACGACACCATTTGTTCCTACTCCAAGTGAACCAGTTAAAGCAGAATTATTTTCCACAGTTGAATTAGAAATATTTATAACTACATCCTTAATACTAGTGTACGAAGATAAAGCATAAATACGATCACTTACAGTTGCATTATCAATATCAATATTTAATTTATCAACAGAATAGAAATCAGTACCATAATAATCTGAAGTCAAAACTGTATCAAGTGTTGATGAGTAAGCTAATGATATACCAGCAACTTCATTAACTGTTCCACCATTGATATCGACATTTACTTCTTTGACATAAATTTTATCATAATTAGTATAACCACCATTAACAACCACATTACCACCGACAATAATGTTTACTTTACCACTATTCATCGTAACTGAAGTAGAATCTAAATCAATAGTTGTTTTACTATCAACGTAAGGATTAAAATAACCACCAGCAACAATAGTTTGATCATTAACTGCAATTCCAGTATCATTTCCATCCCAAGTTACATAAGTTGTACCCTCCCTTTCTTCAATAACAATAGCAGTACCATTAGCCGCTAAAAGATTTTTCTCAGCATCATAGACTGGTGTAGAGCTAGAAGTTATTTCTAAAGCGTTAGCTACCGCTGGGATTAAAGCTACCAACATTACTGCAAAAAGCTTTACTATTTTTTTCATAATTTATCCCTCCTAAAATAGTTTATACCTCGAATTACCGAAGTAGCTTACGAATTTATTATATCAGATGTGTAAAAAATCGTAAACATAAAAATGCAAATGTGTACACCTACTATACGTTTTATAAAATTAGTTAAAATATATGATATAATGTGTGATGAAGGATTGAAATAATATGAAAAGAAAAATAAAGAAAAAAGTTTGGATTTTTTGTTTTATAGGTATTGCTTTTGTGACAGCATTTTGTTTATTTAATTTATTATTATGGCATTTTGAAAATAAAAAGTCAGAAAAATTAAATAATGAAATTCTAGATAATGTCATTGTTGATGAAATCAAAGATGATGGTGAGGCTTTAATCGATAATAATATTGAAGAAGATATATATCGCAAATATTTTGATGTATCATTAATCGATGTTGATTTAAATGAATTAAAAAGTCAAAATAATGATTCAATCGGTTGGATTCAAGTAATGGGTACCACTATCAATTACCCAGTTGTTCAAAGTTCTGATAATGAACATTATCTAACACATGATTTTTTAAATGAACCTAATAATGGCGGTTGGATTTTCTTAGATTATCGTAATGATATTAATAATTTAGAATATAATACTATTATTTATGGTCATCGAAGATTTAATACTGATGTTATGTTTGGAAGTTTGAGAAATACCTTGGACGAAGATTGGTTTAACAATTATAATAATCATATTATCAAAATATCAGCAACTGGCTTTAGTTACGTCTTTCAGATATTTAGTGCCTATATAACTACCAATGAAAACTCTTATTTACAAACGGATTTTGCTACTAAAAGTGAATATGAAGAATTTTTAAAAATGATTCAAGAAAGAAGTAAATTTGATTTTGAAACTGAATTAAATGGTGATGATAAAATCATTACCCTATCTACTTGTCATAATACTGATGATCGATTAGTAGTACACGGTAAATTAATTAAACAAGTTGAAAAAACAAATTAAAAAACCAAAATAAATTTTATTTTGGTTTTTAGTTTACCGTAATTCATAGGGTGATTAGGTAGTCCATTTACGATGGTAAAAGTTAAAACCGATGAGCATGCCTTTGGATATATAACTGTGCGTACATCGTCAGCAGTTGAAACATAATTGATATTAAGTAAACCATAACTAAAGAGACTGGGGACGTCATAAGAATTATATATATTTATTGTCAAATAATATCTTGTAGCAATTGGCTTTTTTATTGTATCTAAATCGACAAATTTTTTGTACATGAAGTATATCATTTCTACCAAACATCTTCCCTACTGTTAAAAACAAGATTTTATGAAAAATTAGTTATTTAATATTTTAGTCAATTTTTCTTAATTTGTCATATATTTTATTTTCAAAATTACTACTCATTATCTTTTCTATTTCTAAATCGGTAAAACCTATACTATTTAAAAACATGCGAAATTGATAATTAATATTTTCATATTGAAAATGATTAGAATTAGTATAATAAACCGGGTCAAAAGGAATAAAAAATTCCATGTTATCAGAAGCAACAGTTATGTTATCAACGTCACCAAATAGATTTTTAATATGCTTAAATTGTTCCCCTAACGCTTCAAAATATAATTTTTGTTTTTCTTTCTTTGCGACATCATTATCATCAATTGTAACTAGCGACATTGCTTTGTGAGCAATTATACCAATCATACCATCAAGATTTTTAATGGCTAGAAGTTGGTCATCAGTTAAATTACGTTTATAAAATATCTCTTTTTTAGCTAAATTGATTTCATCTTGATTAAAACCTAGCATATTCACTTGTTCGTCAAATAAATCACGACAATTAGAATGAGAGGCGAAAACAAAACCTTTTTTTCCTTCTAATCTTAATTTAGAAACTAACTCAATAATATCCCAAAAAGTTTCTTCATTAGCATGCGATACATCAATCATAATTCCTAAGTCAACTGCTTTTTCAATTAGTTTTTTTCCCAATTCAGTCAAACCACCAGAATATCTAGTACCTGAACCAAATTTGTTCTTTTCATTCCAAACCGGATTGATACTTCTAACTCCTAAATGATATAGTTTTTCTAAATCATCTGGTCCATTTAAATAATCACAACCTTCTATTCCATATACGAATTTACTATCACTGGGAAGTAATTTATGATTATGAAGTTCCGTATTGACAATATCAAGCATTTCGATAACATTTAGTTCATTAGGATAAATATTTAATTGCTCAATCATTTCTTTTTCAGACATAAAAAATAAATTCAAAATGCCACCAGTTATATTATCGTGACGATATATCATTTTACAGTAATTTTCCATAAATTTTAAATTATTTTCTTTATATTTAACATAAATATAAGTTAATAAATCATAATGCGTATCTTTCATTTTTAACACCTACTACTTCTAGGTATAATTATATATCAAATAATAATCAAAAACAAGTAAAAAGCAAGAACTATATATTCTTGCTTGGAATGTATTATTTTATAATGAAACTAATGCCTTTTTTTTCATTGACAACATTAATTTCATATCCCAACAGATTAAGGGTTTTTTTAACTATTGATAAGCCTAAACCAAATTGACCTTTAATACCTTTTTTGTATGGAGTAAAAATATTATTTAAAATATTAATGTCAATATGAGGACCATCATTATAGAATATCATTTTATTATTTTTAATCGTTATTTTTATTTCTTTATCAGCATATCTTACAAAATTATTTAACAAATTATCGATTATAGCTTCCCACATATCATGGGTTCCTTTAAAAATACTCTTACCAGTTATATTAACAATAAAATCAACTTCTGGTCTTTGAACTTTAAATTTATTAACACTACTTTCGATAATGGATTTTACATTAATCTCTTCATTACTTTTTTCTAAATCTTTTAAATATACTAATTTATTCAAATATAAAAGGGAGTGTACTTTTATTTCTAATTTATCAATTTGCTCTTTTATTATTTCCCCACCTGTATGAGAATCCATAATCCCATCTTCAATAGCTTCTATATGGGACTTTATAACAGTAATAGGAGTTTTAAAATCATGAGAAATGTTTTGATACATTTGATTTTTATATTCATCTTGTTTTTTTAATGTAGCTTTCATATCATCAATAGCATTTGATAAAGCGCTAAGTTCATCATTTATTGTATATTTTTCTTTATCAACATATTCATCATTATCAAGATTATCAACCTTTTCCTTGAGGTGATAAATCTTCCTTACTAACTGATTAGCCCAAAATATAACAATACCAACAGCGATTAATAAAGTACCAATAATTATTGGAAGCAATGTTTTCATAACATCTGATCTTATTTCTAAAATATAATCGTTATTCGTAATAGCAACTTTGTTAATATATTGGTTATTAATGCTATAGTAATAATATGTCTTGCCTAAATAGGTAAATTTGCCACATTCTTGATTGATTTTATCTAATATTTGTTTAGTATCCATATTGATAATTTCTTTTAAATTATCTGAAACAATAATTTCATCATCGACAACATATAAATATGCTATATCTTCAAATTCAGCTTTATCAACATTATTTTCAATTAATTCAAGTGGTTGTTTTAGATATTCATATATATTTTTTTCATAGATAGGGAGTAAAAGTTTTGGGAGGAGTAAGCCCAAACTTAAAAATATTATTCCACAAATAATAATTGCAATCGAAATCAACTGACGATATAAAGTTGTTTTAATCATGTTAAACGGTACCCAAAGCCATAGATGGTGTTGATATTTAACTTAGGCATCTTTTTTCTTAGTCTTCGAACTAAATCATCGACAACACGATCACTACCGAAATAATTTTCTCCCCAAATTAAATTCAAAATATCATCACGACTATAAGATTTTCCTTTATTACTTAAAAACATATACAACAAATCAAATTCGAGGGTCGTCAAATTAACTTCTTTATTATTGTGGGTAACAACTCTTTTTTCAATATCAACTTCATAATCTTCATATTTTAATTTATTAGTATTAGCATAAACTCGCTTTAAGATATTATTAATTCTCAACATTAATTCTTTCGGCGAATAAGGTTTAGCAATATAATCATCACCGCCCAATTCAAGACCTAATATCTTATCTAAATCTTGATCACGAGCTGATGTGAAGATAACTGGGACATTTTTATCGATTTGTCTTATTTTATTTATCAAATCGTAACCACTTACTGTATCGCCTAACATAATATCTAAGATCCAAAGATCTACTTTTTCAGTACCAATAAATTCTAAAGCTGTACTGCCATTAAAAAATTGAATGGCCTCATACCCTTCCTTTTCAAGATATGATTTAATCAAGTTATTCAAAGATACTTCATCTTCTACTAAACAAATCTTATACACATTTATCACCTATTTTTAGTATAACATAAATTTATTCATTTACCACCTACTTTCTTTTTAATTTTAATTGTTTTATTTCTTCATCTATCACCTCCAACAATTAAAGTATAATATAAAATTGTGGGGATATTTTGATAAAAAAATGGGAAAATATGGTATCTATCGATATTTAATAAAACTTTAAATGACTTGTTTTAAAATTACATAACTCTTTTTCATTACTACAAACATATAATTTACGTATTTTTAATAAAGGAAAACCACATTTAGGACAATTATAAAATTTACTAGTTATTTTTCCTTCTATTTTTACATCGTTATATTTAGAGATTTCTAATATGAAATTAGACGGATTTTTTTTAGGTGTTAAAATATAAACATTATTTTTAGTTCTCGTTAAAGCAACATAAAATAATCTTCTTTCTTCAGCATAAGCATAAGATTTATCATTTATATTTATTAGATTCATAATCGGATCATCTTTTATTTTAGATGGAAAACCATAAATATCATCCTCACCGTTTAAAATTATAACTTGATCATAACCTAAACCTTTAGATGAATGGGCTGATAAAAACTCAATATTTAAATTTGAATATTTTTTTGATATTATTTTATTATTTAATTCACTAAATTCACCACTATTTAATAAGTGATTTTTCTCAAAATTATATCTACCAATTAATAAAATTTTTTGTTTATCATCAAAATTTTTTAAACAATCATTAATTAACCTTATCTTATCTTTATAATTACTATAAACCTTTATTACAACTGGTTTAACTAATCTTTTAGGGGAAACTAATTTCTTTTTTATTTGTTTATTATTAGTCATAACAAACTTTCCAGCAATATTAATTAATTCTTGGGAATTACGATAAGTATGAGTAATTTTTAATAAAGTAGCATATCCCATTTTATATTTAAAATCAGTAAACAAAGAAATATCACTACCGGCAAAAGCAAAAATACTTTGAAAATCATCACCAACAGCGATTATTTTAGCATTACTTACTTCACTTATTTTTTTAGCTAAATTAAATCTTTGTTTAGAAATATCTTGATATTCATCGATGATAATATACTTATAATTTAAATTTATTTTATCTAAATTTAGATAAGCTAAATTAATCATATCTTCAAAATCGATATAATGATTTAAGGATAATTCATTATTATAATAATCGTAAACCTTTTCAATAAAATCTAAAAATAAAGTAGTCCTTTTATCCTGATTTTCTTTTAATCTAATAAAATCTTCTTTTAAATAACCATTTACCTTAAATCCTTGTATAAAATTAATACAAAAATTGATAAATCTTTCGTAATAAATATCCTTCTTATTATCAACTAACTTATTATATATTTCACTATAAGATCTAGGTTTAAATTTTATATCATTTTTGATTAATTGTTCCTCCAATTTAGATAACATATCATCACCAACATAAACTTCAACTAAAACTGTTTTATTTTTTTGATGGATTTTTCTTATTTTATTAATATTATATTTATATCTAAAATTAGTAATCTTATCATTAAAACTAATAAAATTAAAAATTTCTAAATAAATAATTTTATCATCTTGTTTAATTGTAAAATCTGGACAATATGTAGCAGAATATTGATATGGTTTAGAGTACTCATAATCAATTCCTTTCAAATATAAAAAATTAGCTATCATAACCTCTTCAGTATTTTTAAAATATTCTTCTTCAACTATATTTTCTAGTTTGTTGTAAGTTTTATTTTTTAAAACTAAAAAATGACATTTTTTCTTATAATTTAAATAATCATTTAAACTCTTAAAATTTAATGCGAAACTGGGAATATTAAAATAAAGACTAAAAAAATCTAAGAATTCTTTTAATCTTTTATTATCGTTACATAAATACTCACTAAAATATTTTTTTATTAAAAAATAAGGGTTAGTTAAAACTGTTAAATTTTCTTTACCACTTTTTTTTAACACTTCCATGCCAAACTTATGAAAAGTGCAAACCAAAACCGGTATCTTAAAATCTTGATTGATTCTTCTTTGCAATTCCTCAACTGCCTTATTAGTATAAGAAATTAAAATAATATCATTAGGATCTACTTTCTTAATATCAACTAAAAATTTAACTTTAGCCGCCATAGTCGTTGTTTTCCCACTCCCTGCTCCAGCTACGATTAAATTATAATCATCATCAGTTAGAATAGCTACTCTTTGTTCATTATCTAATAAAATATTATCGTCAATTCCTTTATACATATTATCAAAATATTTCTTATATTTTACTAGCATTTTAGTAATATATTGTTTATTATGAAAATCTATGTCGATATTTTTATCTTTAACTTCTTTTAAAGAAATATATTCTTCCATATATCACCTCTTTTAGGGTATTATATTATCTATTTAATTTAAAATAAGATTATCCTTCTAAACGACAATAATAATTGACTATTTTATAGTTTGAGGCATATATTTTATCTTTCAGACATAGTTAAGTACATTTCAAGCGAAAAAATAAACCAATAGCAAAAATTACTGTTACAATGAATTAAACTTTTAACAATTTACAATATAGCAATATTTTATTTAATTTTAAACCTAAATCAGGTTAAAAATTAAATAATAGTAATTCATGATTATAAAATAAATTTGGAGGTGTACGTTATGACTTATCAACGATTAAGAGATTTAAGAGAAGATGTTGACTTAACTCAAACTCAATTAGCCAAAATAATTAATATGTCACAAACTGGCTATTCACAATATGAAACAGGAACAAATGATATTCCAACTAAAATATTAATTAAACTAGCTCTTTTTTACGACACTAGCATCGACTATATTTTAGGACTAACTGATATTAAGACACCGTATAAAAGAAAAAAAGATTTGGTTGTTAATCAAAAAAACTAAAAAGAAAGAATATACCTTTATTAGTAACATACTATTGATAAAGGTATATTCTTTTAATTTAATGTATATCGATTTTAATGTGTTCCATCACGATTGATAAATGTTAAGTTACTTTTTAACAATACATAATATTTTTAATGCAAAATACAACTTTTATTTTTAAATTAAGCAATTTATACTTTACTTCATCTTCCACATATACTATTCTAATATAGTTTTATAATAATATTTTCTATTTTAATTAC
Source organism: uncultured Bacilli bacterium (assembly GCA_944371305.1). Taxonomy (GTDB): domain Bacteria; phylum Bacillota_I; class Bacilli_A; order RF39; family UBA660; genus Faecisoma. The sequence continues at coordinate 32,565 of CALVXM010000003.1, forward strand.
ATTTTAAGTAAGAAGTTATAATTTAAAGTATTCATTATTTTCTTTTTCATATCCAAGATTAGTTATAACACCATGTCCTGGATAAATAGTTATATCATTAGGATAGTTTTTAATTTTAGATAATGATTTAAACATTTCATCTTCATTACTGCCTTCTAAATCCGTTCTACCAATACTATCTTTAAAAATAAAATCACCAACAAACATCATTTTTTCTTTAGAAAAATAAATACTGATACAAGTATCATCATGACCTTTAGTATAAATTACTTCAAATTCAAATTTACCTAATTTATAATCTTTTTCTTCTAAATTATTTATATCATAAACAAGTATATTATACTTATTTTTAATTTTTTCTAAAACACCAATATGATCAAAATGGTAATGAGTTACAATAATAGCAATTGGTTTTAATTCGCCAATAGTTTCGATAATTTTACTTTCTTCATCACCGGGATCAATAATTAGACATTCATCATCAATATTTAAAATATAACAATTCGTTTCTAAAAAACCAACTTTTACCGTTTTAATGTTCATCTAAATCACCTACTATTGCATTTTTAAATATTTCTTTAATTACTTTTTCTTTTAAACCTAAAGGTAGACAATTACCAGCAGCGTTAATGTGTCCACCACCTCCATACTTTTTAGCTATTATACTTAAATCAACCTTACCATTACCACGATAACTAATTTTTTTATCCATATCAATTAAAATTATATAATCTAAATAATCATATTTGTTAATTAAATAATTGCCTAGTTCACTAATATTACGTTCAGCAAAAACAACTCCAACTTTTTTACCATCGATTAAAACTTCGATAAATTGTTTATCTTCGATATATCGTTTGATTCGATTTTTTTCTAATTCGATTAAATGCAAATCTTCCTTAGAGTAAAGTTCTAGATTATTAATGATAATATTATACATTTTTTCAATAAAACTATCTCTTCCATATATTTTAAAAATCATATCTATTTTATTAGCTTCTTCTTTTGTCGTTTTGCTGAAATCATAAATATCCATTGTTCTTACATGTTCAACTAACATTTTCGTACTTTTTCTATTCAATAGTTCATTTTCATAATTATTTATCAAATATTTGTAATATAAACTTGTACCACTTTCCCTACCACTTACATCAACATGAATAAAAGAATATTTATTCATGACCTCACAACTTAAATGGTGATCAAGTATCATAATTTTATCTTTATAGTTTTCCTCAATAATATCAGCCAAATCTTCACTTATGTTTAAATCAATTACATATATAAAATCATAATTAGTAAGATTATTTTTAACATTATTATCGACATCCTTATTTTCTGATAAAATATAATCGAATTTTTCAAATACTAATTTTGACAAAATAACTGGCGTAACCCCATCAGGATCAGCTATGTGTGATATTATTAATCTTTTCATCAATTACCTCCTTAACGGGACTATAAGTTTTACGATAACCATCGATTAGGCCATATTTATGAATTGCTTCAATATGTTTTTTAGTTGGATATCCCTTATGTGAAGCAAAGCTATACATTGGATATTTTTTATCTAACTCATACATCATTTTATCTCTTGTAACTTTAGCTACAACACTAGCTGCGGCAATCGAAACACTTTTAGCATCTCCTTTAATAATACTATTAGTTGGAATGTCAATATTAATTGGCATAGCATCAATCAAAATATATTCTAAATTTAGCTGTTTTCTCACCTCATTAATTGCTATTAACATCGCTTTTCTACTTGCTTCATAAATATTTATCTCATCTATTTCTTCTGGTGAGACAATACCGATTCCATAAGCTACACAATTATTAATTATATAATCATAAAATAAATTTCTTTTTTTTTCAGATAATTTTTTAGAGTCAGTCAATCCTTCTAAAACAAAATCTTTAGGTAACACAACACAACTAGCAACAACAGGGCCAATTAAAGGTCCTCTCCCTACCTCATCTACACCACCAATATATTTAATTCCTTTATCATATAACTCGTTTTCATATTGATATAAATTCATTATTATTCACCTTTATTTATTATAACATATTTTATAAAAATTATAGGAATTGTGTTATAATAGATGCAATTTTTAAAAATTCTTATTAATATTAAATTTTTAAGAAAGTAGGTTTGATATATGAATGATTATGATTATGATTATGCTTATCAAATAACACAAATTCCTTTATTGGATGAAAACGAAACTAACTACTTATTACAAAAAGTAGCAAATGGTGATAAAGAAGATCGAAATAAACTAATCAAACATAACCTAAGATTGGTTCTTAAAATTGCCAATAATTTTAAAGAATCAATCAATTTACCAATTGAGGAATTAATTAATATTGGTGTTTTTGGATTAATCAAATCAATTGACAAATTTGATTTTGAAAGAAATGCTAAATTATCTACTTTTGCTACAACTTCTATCTCCAATTGTTTCAAACAATATATTAAAATTTCCAAGAGAAAAACTTCACCTGCTGGAACCAATATAAGTCTGCAAGATGTTATCTATCAAGGAGAAGATGGTGAAGAATTTACAGTTGAAAATGCAATTAAAGACAATAATCCATCAGTCGAAGATGTAATCATCGAAAAAATTGGCAATCAACAATTAAAAACAATATTAAAATATCTAACTAAAGAAGAACAAGAAATATTACTTTTAAGATATGGTATTGAAGATGGAATTCCTCACACTTTAGAAGAAATAGGAAAAATATATCATCTTACAAGAGAAAGAATTAGGCAAAAAGAACAAAAAGCTCTAATCAAATTAAGAAATCCCAAAATAAGTAAAAATATTAAAGGATTACTAAAATAGGAAGTGAATTTATGAATGTTAAAGAAAAAGCCAAGTTATTTGCAATCAATGCTCATATGGGACAAGTTAGAAAAAGTGACCCTGACAAGCCAATGATTATTCATCCAATTAGTGTTGGTCAACTATTAGAATCATTAGGTTATGATGATAACGTCGTATCAGCTGGTTACCTACATGATGTGGTTGAAGATACAAAATATACCATTACCGATATTGAAAAAGAATTCGGTTATGATATTGCATCTTTAGTAATGGATGCCTCTGAACCAGATAAAAAACTATCTTGGGAAGAGAGAAAAAAGCATACTATTGAAAAAACTAAAAATCTACCTTTAAGAAACAAACTAGTTATCTGTGCTGATAAAATAAACAATTTAGAGGATTTATTTTTAAAATTTGAAAAAAGTGGTATAAGAGATTTTAGCGCTTTTAAAAAAGGTGAAAATGAACAAAAATGGTACTATACTAGCATTTATGAAAGTTTAATAACAAATGAAGATAAAAATTTGCCTATATTTATAAAATTAAAAGATATATTAGACAAAGTATTTTATCAAAAAGAAAATTTGTTTTTAAAAGACACAATTTTTAGTGATGATGTAAATTACTATATAAAACTAAAACAATTACATGCTCAAAAAATAGAACTTCAACATTTAAAATCTCTATGTTCATTAGCTAAACCTTTTGTTGTTGAATTTAGTGGCACTCCAAGGACAGGAAAAACAACTGCCATTAATAACCTTTATGATTTTTTTAAAAAAGGTGGCTTTGATGTTGCATTAATCGAAGAATTTACTACTTCTAAATATTATAAAGAACTCTTAAAAAAGAAGTTTGATCAAATGAATTTAGGAGATGGAAATATTGCTATTTTAGAAGAAGTCTATAAACAATTAAAGCAAATCCTTTCACAAAATAAAGACATCATTTTGATCGATCGTTCAATAAATGATCGGCAAATTTGGAACTATCAAAGGTTTTTACGTGGTGATATGTCAAATGATTTATATTATATCAATCGAGAAAAATATTCAAAACTATCCAAAGAATTAATTGATTTTTTAATAATTACTTATGCTAATCCTTTAATTTCTTTAAAAAGAGACTATCTATCAAGTTTAGCTTTAGAACAAAGAAGCTTCTTAAATGAACAAAATATTGAAGAATTTAACAATAGTTTAAATGCTTTACAAAATTTATTTTTAGAAAGTGTTGATAATATGATTCTATTAGATACTTCCAACATGGAAATAAACGATGTTTCAACAACTATTGCTTCACAAATTATGCCAGTAATGCGAAAAAAATACATTGATTCTTTTAAAAAAAAATATAATTTAAAATAAAAAAATCTAATACTAATTCTATATAAATAATTTAGATAATACCTACTAACTAACAAAATTATGTCATAACATTATAAATAAAATATGTTATAATCAAAATATGAAAGGATGATTTTATGTTTAAGATAGCAAAATTAGAAAAAGTTGATAATGAACAAATTAATATTAATTTAATAAAACTAGAGAAAAACAAACATGAAAATAATAAAAAAATTACTTCTGAAACTTTTAAAACATTATCTTTTGATATTTCAGGTGGTGATTATTCATTTAGTTTTCTTCTAAAATGTAGACTAGAAAAATTACTTGAAATTCCAATGAGTAAAACAATGGATTTTAAAGATTATATTTTTTATGGTGAAACTTGGTTAAATATTAAAAATCAAAAAGGATTTCTTGACCCAAAAATGGATATAACTATAAATAGATATTTGAAAAACAAATTTATTATATCCTTAACATTTTGTACTGATGAAGATAATGATAACTATAGTGGTATGATTGAATTTACGTTTAATTTAGATGATTATTTAAATATTGATGACAAATAAGTATAATAATCAGATAAATTAATAATTAAAAATGATATTATAAAAAATAACCAACAATATCAAGTAAACATAATTAAAAAAGATACAACTACCTACTTAAAAATTTAATTATTAAATAATGCGTTTTTGTTAAAAAGCGCTTTTTTATTACTTTTATACAAAAAAAACTAACTATTTCTAGTCAGCATTTACTATCCTCGAAATTTCAAAAATTCGAGTTTCCTATCATATTGGAGGGCCTAGCCGGACTCGAACCGACGCTCGGGGAGTTGCAGTCCCATGCCTTACCAACTTGGCTATAGACCCATATGAATAAATTATAGCAAAATATCTAAATATAAGCAATACTTTTACTATAATTTATTCTATTTAATTATATTTATCTTCAAATAAATTATACCTAATTAAACTATTAGATATCTCGATTATATCTCTAGCATAAGCCTCTTTTGAGGTAATATATTCTTCACTAACCTCACTATATTTTTTATATTCACTAAGTTGATTATTATAATAAATTTCATCCGTCAACCAATTACCATTTGGGAAAACAACGATATTGTCATCAACACTAAATATATCATTGCCTAAAGCATAAGGGTAATCAAAATCAAACATATTACCTAAAGTAGGCATTAAATCATATGAACCCATAACTTTATCAATATTTCCTTTTACTAAATTGTCTTTAGTCCAAATAATTAAAGGTACTCGCGTTATTTTTTCATACTCATAAAAATCAATATCTTTTTTCAAATAATATTCATAATCTTTAATACTAAATTTCGCATCATGATCACCATAAATAACAATTACTGTATCATCTAAAACTCCTAAACTATCTAATTTAGCTATAAATTCACCAATTGCCTCATCAGAATAATGTAACAATTTTATATAATCCCCCATTTTAGTTCCTTCCATATAATCAACATCAAAAGAAACTTTACCATCATTATAAAAAGGTGTATGATTAGTAAGCATAATTAAAGTTCCATAAAAATGATCATAATTATTAGAAATATCATTAATCATATCAGCAGACTGACTAAAAAATGATTTATCAGATAAACCTAAACCTATTTGATCAGTCAAATCATAAGCATCATAACAATAAAAATGATCATAACCGATTGATTGATACATTTTATTGCGATTCCAATAATTACATATATTACCATGCATACTAAAAGTATAATAACCTTTTTGTTTAAAAGCTTTAACCATTGATTGATAATTATTATCATCATAATTTATAAACACAGTCCCAGTTCCAACCGGTAAAATAGAATTAGTTACTACAAATTCCGTATCACTACTAGTTCCAACACTTTCTTGTGAATAATAATTACTAAAATATAATCCTTCACTAGCTAATTTATTTAAATTTGGTGTTATTTCCTGTCCATTTATTTCAGAATTTAGATACAATGATTGAACACTCTCAGCATGAATAAATAAAACATTTTTATCTTTAAAAATATCTGTATATTGATTAGTATCAATCTTTTTATTGTTGTAAAATTCATCTATTAAAATTTTGGCCTCTTCCTTGCCACAATCTTTACAAATAAATTTAGATCCAACATAAAACATATCTTTTAACTGATAGGTGTATATTCCAAAATTACGAACAACATAAGCTTTATTCCAATCGTTTTTAAGGCGATATAAATCATTATTATTGATTGTTAATATTGAAATAACTAAAAGTCCAAAACAAGACAAAAAACAATATTTAAACTTATTAAATTCTCTTTCATATTTGTTTTTTCGATACAAAAATATAAATAAAATAATTTGCCAAATAAAGATAAAATCGACGGCGTTAAAAACACCGGTAACAGCTTCACTTGGTAACATTAAAGCTTGTAAAGATGTTTCCAACAAATAAATTGATGCAAAATCATTATAATTATTATAATATAATGAGTTTGCACAACAAATAAAAGTTAAAATAATTGAAAATATCAAAAAATATAAAGTTCTTCTTTTTACTAGAAAAGAAAAACTACTAATAAATAACAGTATAACAAGATCAAATAGGATAAATTTGATATTATTGCATCCGGTCGTCAAAAATAATAATAATATACTATTAATTAAACTAGATACAATAAATATCAAAAATAAATAATTTTTCTTAACAAATTTCATTAGTGACTATGAAATAATAAACTAATTAAAACGATAATTGCTCCTATTACTAATCCTGTTATATTATCCTTTTTATTTTGATGTAATAAATGTCGGTATAACTCAAAAAATACAATATAAATAAGCATACCTAAAGTTATGGCAAACATAATTCCAATTATATATTCACTAACACTACCAAGCAAGCATATAATAAAGCCACCTACTAATGTCGATAAAGAAATTAAAAAACTAATCAAAAGAATATTTCTTTTTTCATATTTTGCATCTCTTAAAGTGCTACCAATTATCATTCCCATTGGAATATTGTGTAATCCAATCCCTATTCCTAATAATATTCCTAAATTTAAATTACTATTTAAACTAGAATATAAAACCATTCCCTCAATTAAATTGTGAACAATTAAAGCAATAGCTGACATTAAACCAATATGAAATGAATGGTCACCCTTACTAGAATGTTCATGATGTGGTATTGAAATATCCAATAACTTTAATAGTAACAAACCAACTAAAGCATAAGTTATCATTTCAAAATAATTCAAGCTTTCTAAAGTATGAGGTATAATTTCTAAAAATATCAATAAAAGTAATACACTAAAAGCAATACTAATTGATAATTGTGATATTTTTTTACTTCTTTTAATCATCAAGACAATAAATGTTCCAATAAAAACAGTTAACCCGAATAAAAATGTAATAAATAATTTCATAGTTCCCCCTAACTAAAAATTTTAGGATATTTTTTTATCAATTTATTTACTAATAAACTCATTACACCAAATAAAAATAATGAGATAAAAACTAGTATAACACATAATATAAACATTTGGTAGTTTAAAATAGTTAAAGCAAAGAAATTTCTAAAACCAATTAAGGTACCAATAAATCCCAATATTAAAATAATGATAAGACTTAATCTTAATTTATTTAAAGGAAAACATATCTTAAATAACAATAAAAATCCTGTAAACCCTGTCATTATAACACATAGTGTCGATATCTGTACATCACTTAACGATAAAAGATTACTTAACAAAGCAATTATAATGATATTTGAAACAATTGTAAGTGAAGTTGGTAAAGATTTACTAAAAACATTTATCAAAAAATTTCCTTTAATACGATTATTATTAGGTTCTAAGGCTAAGATAAAAGAAGGAACTCCGATTGTAAAGAAATTAGTTAGAGTTAATTGAATAGGTTGAAAAGGATAATTGAAATCAACAAGGATAAAAATAAGAGCTAAAAAGAAAGCATAACCAGTTTTAGCTAAAAATAAAGTTGCACTTCTTTCAATATTATTAATAGTTCTCCTACCCTCTTTAACAATATCAGATATTGAATCAAAATCATCATCTAATAAAACTAGTTGGCTAACATTTCGAGCAGCATCAGTAGCATTTTTAATCGTAATACTACAATCTGCTTGTTTTAAAGCTAAAACATCATTAACTCCATCACCAGTCATTGCGACAAAATGTTTATTTTTTTGTAATAATTCAACCATTTGTTTCTTTTGAATTGGAGTAACCCTAGCAAAAATATTATTATTAGCTAAAGCTTCTTCTAAAGATTTTTCATCTAATGTAGAAACATCAACGCTTCGAATATCCGATAATCCTGCATCACGAGCTATTTTACTTACCGTCTTGACATTATCACCAGATATAATTTTAATATCGACACCTTGCTTACTTAAATAATTTAAAGTTTTTTTGGCATTCTTTCTAATTGTATCTTTTAAAACAATAACACCAATTGGTTTATCTTCACAACAAAGAAGTAAAGTCCGATTATCCTGATTATCGTCAACTTCTTTAATTTTTTTATTGGTTAGAAATTCTGGTGCTCCTATAATAAATTTACCTTCAGCACATTCGATTCCACTATATTTGTAAACTGAAGAAAAAGGTATTTTTTTTATAACTTGATAGTTATCATATTTATCAAAATATTTACTTATCGCTTCACTAGTAGCATTATCAACTTCTAAGTTATTAACAATATTTCCCATTATCTCTTTAATATTATATTTATCATCTAACGGAATAACATTTATTACTTCCATTTTACCATCAGTAATTGTTCCTGTTTTATCTAAACAAATAGTATCAACTCGTGCTAGCATTTCAATACAGTATAATTCTTGAATCAAAACATTTAATCTAGCTAATCTAATAACAGATACTGCTAAAACAGTACTTGTTAATAAAACTAATCCTTCTGGTATCATACCAATTAAAGCCGCAACTGTATTAATAACCGCTAACTCTAAATTTTTATCTAAATTATATTGATTTATAAATAATAAAATTCCTAAAGGTATAATTAAAATAGAAACTATTTTAATTATCTTATTTAAAGAATTCATAAGAATCGAATTAATCGGTTTAACATATTTGGCATCTTTACTAATAACATTAGTATAATTATCTAATGAAACATGCTCAACCTTAGCTTTACAATTACCAACAACTACAAAACTACCTGATTTAAGCATATCGCCTTTTTTATAAGTTATTAACTCACTTTCACCAGTAATAAATGATTCATTAACAGCAACTTCGCCACTTAAAATTACAGCATCAGTTACAATTTGATTACCAGCTTTGTATAAAATAATATCATCTAAAACAATATTTTCATTATTAATAGACTTAATTTTACCATTTCGAATAACATTAGCCTTAGTAGCTGTAACAATCGATAGCTTATCAATTACTAGCTTTGATCTTATTTCTTGAATAGTACTGATTAAAGTATTACATATGACAATTCCCATAAATAATAAATTTTTATATGATCCAACAGCAAAAATAGCCAAAGCCAAAAGAAAATTAAGAAGATTAAATAAAGTAAAAATATTATTCATAATAATTTTAGGAATGGTTTTAGTGGGAACTGTTTCATCTTTATTATTTAGCCCCCGCACCATTCGTTGTTTAACTTGTGAGGTATTCAAACCTTCATCTATTTTAGGATCAAATCTTTCCATAGTATCAACCTTCTTTTATTATTCTACCACGCCAAATTAATTATATCAAAAAAAATTAATATTTTTAATGACAATTTTGTAATGTTACAATATTTTATAAAAGCTAGTTAATTTGTTGTTGATTTTTGCATTAAATTAACTTATAATTAATATAGAGATATATTTAATAGTTAGGTGTTTTACTCCATTAGCAATATTATCTTTTGGTTTTGAGATGTTATTGTTTAAGGAGATGATTTCTATGGTAAAAAAAACTATAGAAAGGTTTAATTCCAATGGAATTAGTAGTTATTTTTATAACTATTGTATTTTATACAATCTTAGTCCTTAAAAAAGACTAATCTTAAATGAAAACACCGAATCAACTTCTGAAACGGTGTTTTCTTTAAATGAAAAACTTTAGAGTAAAACATCTAACCTGCAATATTAAATGTATCTCTTTTTTATTATATGATGATTTCTCATCTATATACATTTTACTATAAATTAATCTTGTTGTCAATATATAAAAATTAAGTGATTATTCCTCACTTAATTTTTTATAATATTCATAAGTTTTAATAGCATTTTCTTTATTTAGTTTTAATAACTCATCGGCTTCATTATTTATTTTATTTAAAACTGTATATCTAGTTTGTTTATTTAAAAATTCTTCATAAAGACTAAAATCAGGATTACAATCTAGACTAAATTTAGTTAATGGATTTCTTCTAAAGATTGGAAAATAGCCACATTTAACAGCTTCTTTCTCCATTTCTAAACTATTACTCATACCACCCATGATACCATGAGAAATACAAGGGGCATAAGCAATAATAATAGCTGGACCATTATAACTATTAGCTTCGTTAAAAGCTTTAATTAATTGCATTGGATTTGCTGATAATGATACTTGAGCAACATAAACATGAGGATAAGCCATCATCATTTTAGCCAAATCTTTTTTATTAGTTTTTTTACCAGAACTTGCAAATAAGGCAACACTACCAATTGGCGTAGCCTTACTAGATTGACCACCAGTATTAGAATAAACTTGGGTATCTAAAACCAATATTTTAACATTTTCACCACTAGCTAAAACATGATCTATTCCTGAAAAACCAATATCATAAGCCCAACCATCGCCCCCAATCATCCAAATATTTCTTCTTACAATGTAATCTTTATAAGGTAACAATTCAGGATACTTATTAAAATCTATAGTATCATAATATTTTTTAGTTATATTATAATCATTAATATTTTCGATATATTCTTTAAATTCTGGGTACTTACTCATAATTTTAACAATTTTAGCTTTATTATATTTATCAGCTTGAACAAAGCCAAAACCGTATTCGGCATTATCCTCAAATAAGGAGCTTGCCCAAGGAATAGTATATGGTGTTGAGGGAGCACTAGCGCCATAAATTGAAGAACAACCAGTCGCATTAGCAATAATCATACTATCGCCAAATAATTGCGTTAATAGTTTAATATAAGCTGGTTGACCACATCCTGCACAAGCACCACTAAATTCTATTTTTGGTTCTCTAAATTGGGTATTTTTAACATTGTTTAAATTAGTTTCTTTACAAGTAATATTTTTAGATAAATAATCAAATATTTTTTGTTCTTGTTCTTCATCAACTAATTTAGAAAAAATAAGTGATTTTTCTTTTGACAAACAAGATTTAATACATAATCCACATCCAGTACAATCTTTAACACTAATGCCAATTATAAATTTATCAACACATCTTTCTTTTATATAATTAGGAGCATTTTCATATTCTTCATCGGATAATTGATATGGTCTAATTACCCCATGTGGACAAACAAAGGAACACATATTACATTTAATACAATTACTGCTAATCCATTTAGGGACAATATCAGAAATACATCTTTTTTCTTCCTTACTTGTTCCTGGTCTGAAAGCACCATCTGGCATTTCATTAAAACTAGAAACTGGTAATTTATCGCCTAGTCTTTTACGCATTGCTAAATAAATATCAATATATTTTGGTTTCTCTTCTTGTTTAAAATCATTTTGTAATTCAATTTTTTTTAAATAAGTTGTAGCTAAATCGATAGCCTCAATATTAGCTGTCACAATACTTTCACTTTTTAATCCAAAACGTTTATTAACATCATCTTTCAAATCAGTTTTAATTTTAGTGAAATCAACTAAATTAGACAAATAGAAAATAATTACTTCCATAATCGTGCTTATCTTATTGCCTAAACCAACTTTTCTAGCTAATTCATAAGCATTAATAATATAGATTTGAATATTTTTATCTTTAATTATTTTTTTAGTATCATTATCTAAGAAACTATTTACTTCATTTTCAGTTTTAGTAGTGTTCAAAATAAAGATTCCATTTTCTTTGATATTTGAAAGAATATCAAAATCATTCATATAAGTATCCTTAGTTACAACTACTAAAGACGGATTATCGACATAGTAGGTAGCTCTAATTGGTTTATCACTAAATCTTAAATGACAATTAGTTACTCCCCCTGATTTCTTAGAATCATATTGAAAATAACCTTGAACATATTTATCAGTATTTTTACCGACCAATTTAATTATCGACTTACTAGCGCTAACCATTCCATCAGAACCATAACCATATATTAACATCTCTAATCCATTATTTATTTTATAATTTTGTTCTTTTAGACTTAAATTGGTGACATCATCAATAATACCAATAGTAAAATTATTAATAGGATTATCAAGCATATCATAGACAGCTTTAATTTGACTAGGTGCTGTATTTTTACTAGACAAACCATAACGGCCACCGACTATCTTGATATTTTTATCTTTTAAAACACTGCAAACATCTAAATACAAAGGTCCTTCGCTACCGAATTCTTTCGTCCGGTCTAAAACAGCTATTTTAGATACTGTATCAGGTAAAACTTTTTTTAAATAATTAGCAGAAAATGGTCGGTATAAATGAACTTCAACTAATCCTAAATCTTCATCTAAATCATCAATTACTTCTTTAATTGTTTCACAAACAGACCCCATTGCTACAATTACTTTACTAGCTTTATTACTACCATAATAATTAAATGGTTGATAATTACTACCAGTTATTTTGTTTATTTTTTCCATATAACTATTCACAATATCAGGAACTTTATCATAATAACTATTCCTAATTTCGGTCGCTTGAAAATAAATATCATCACTTTGACTAGTACCATAAGTTTTAGGATTATTTGGATTAATTGCTTTATTTCTAAACTCTTGTAATTTATCGTAATTAATCAAATCTTTAATATCGTCACGCTCTAAAACATTTATTTTTTGTAACTCATGACTGGTTCTAAAACCATCAAAAAAATGCATAAAAGGAAGACTGCTTTCAATAGCTGATAAATGGGCTACTACACCTAGATAATTAGCATCCGCTACATTACTAGAAGCTAACATATTAAAACCAGTCATTCTAGCTGCATAAATATCTTGATGATCGCCTAATATCGATAAGGCATGGGTCGATAAACTACGAGCTGCTACATGCATAAGACAAGGCAACATTTCACCAGCCATTTTATACATATTAGGAATCATTAATAATAATCCTTGACTAGCTGTATAAGTACTAGCTAAAATTCCTGACCTTAAAAGACCATGTACTAAACCGCTAGCTCCAGCTTCACTTTGCATCTCAATTACTTGAACCTTATCACCAAATATATTAGTTAATCCCTCATTGCTCCAATTATCGATGTGTTCAGCCATTGGACTAGAGGGTGTTATTGGATAAATTCCTGCTATTTCAGTTAATAAATAAGAAGCACGACTACAAGCTTCATTACCATCAATTATAACTTTTTTCAAATCAAATCACCTACTTAATTATACTATAATTTAAAATAAAAAGTAAACTAAATTCGTTTACCTAATATCTTCTCATCGCTCATTAAAGTAGTTTCACCAACTAAAGAGTTTTTAACTAAAGTAGCATTATCTACAGGTTTTTTTCTAATTTGAAGAGGAAAAAAATCTTCACCTAACTCTCTTAATAACAATTCTTCTTTTTTACTTAATATTTCTTTATTATATTTATGTCTTTGTGTCTGTCGCCAATTACTACGATTTATTCCTCTATACACATCGTTTTCATCCATTTGACAACATTCTTTACTTTTATTAACAAATAATCATTTATTAATTTAATCATTTCAATAAATGATAAACCAATAATATAAGGTGAATCTATTTTTTGATGGTTTTAACAACATTTTGTTGCAGCTTAAAAATTTTTAAAACTTCTTTATCTTCAATATTTAAATGTTTTAAAATATAATTTCTTTATCACTAATTGAATCAATTATAAAACTATCTATTTTACCTTTTAAAAGAGATAAAATTTGTTATTTTATCTGATAGAGAATATCATCATTTTTCACATAAAACTAATTTATAAATCTTTTGAATTTGCACTTTTTTTCGATTATGCTATAATATTCTGAGGGGATGATATTATGAAATTTCATAAAATAAATTATAAAGGAATTGCTTGTGTGTTATTATCTAGTTTTATTGTTGTTAGTCTATCAGGTTGTTCTAAGGAAAATAATTCAAAACAATATGACGAACCTAATTATAAAGTAACTGAACAATATGAAAAAGAAAATATAACTGAAGAAAGTAAAGAAGAAATAAAAAAAGAGGAATCTTCAAGTAGTACAACTTCAAGTGTCAAAGAAGATGCTAGTTCTAAAACAGATTCTAAAAAAAACACTACTTCAACTTCTAAAGAAACTACCTCAAATCAAATTGAATATAGCGCCAAAGATAAAGAAGCTATTACTGCTTTCAATTCTTTAAAAGAAAATGTTGATCAAGTTTTAAATAGTGAATCTGTTACTAGTGCGAAAGATAAAGCTAAAGGTGCTTTTATAACAGTGGTTGACTTCCTATTTTACGATAGTGAAATTAACGGTGTTACTTTTGATGAATTAACTGATGCCGGAAAACAACAAGTATTAAAAATAGCAAATTCAATTGACACTAAAATCGAAAGTAAATTTCCAGGATACAAAGAAACAATATCTGAAACAACAAAAAAAGCTTTTAATAAAGCTAGCGAACTAATTAAAAAGGGCGCAAACAACGTCAAAGATTTTGCTAAAGATAAATTAGGGGAAGAAAATTATGATGCTATTGTCGACGCTAAAGATGATATTGTTTATTACACTAAAAAAGCGGTTGATATTATCGGCGATGTCGGAAGTGAATTATTTGACAAAGGAAAAGAATATATAAAAAATTGGTATGAAAATTTTAAAAATTAATACCAATTTTTTATTTATCAATTATTTCTACTTCATCACCATTTTTAAGTAAAAAAGCATTAGCATCATCTGTATCTAAATGAAGTTCAAAATATGCCTCATCACTGGGTTTGATATTTACTGCGATAATTCCCTGTTTCTCACCATCTATTTTTATATTTACTTTATCCGGTAAATGATATTTTTCTTTATCTTCATATGTTATATGTATATGACGATCCGCAATAATACAACCATCTGTTTTGATACTACCATTAGGTCCAATTAATGTTACTATTTCACTATTATCTAAATTACCTGAACTACGAACTGGTGGATTCAAACCTAATTTGTAAGCATCAGTCTTAGATATTTCAATTTGAGTATAATTACGAACTGGACCTAAAACTCTGACATTATTAATTTCTGATTTATCAGTCTTAATTGTCACAACCTCAAAAGAGGCAAATTGTCCTGGTTGTTTTAGATCACTCTTTTTAGTGAGTTCACAACCAAATAAAATATCTAAATCACTTTGTTTTAAATGAACATGATGATTAGATACGCCAACTGTTACTTTCATAAAATCACCTTTTATATTATATCATAAATTAATCACTAATTTAATATATTTTATATGAAAGGAGAATTTTATGAACTATTATAATCAATATAATGGTCAACCATTATATGTTAAACCTACCACTCCACCGGGAAATACTAATTATCAACAAATGGCATTACCAGCAGAACAATCATATATTGAAAATATATTGAGATTAAATAAAGGCAAGAAAGTTAGAATTCATCAAACTTTTCCAGATTCTAATGAATGGCGTGACTTAGAATTTACAGGAATTATCGAACAATCAGGACGTGACCATATTATTTTAAGTGATCCTTCGAATGGGGTCTGGGAAATGTTATTAATGATTTATGTTGACTATATTTCTTTTGATGAACCAATAAATTATAGCCCAGAATTTTATCCTAATAATTGATATTTTAAAAATTATTTGTTATAATGAATACGGTGAATGTAGATGATGGTATTTTTTATAACAATGATTATTTTAATTTTTATATGTTTAATTTTAGTTTGGTATGCAATAACATATAATAAATATCAAAATTTAATTATTAGAATTAATGAAGTAGAAGCAAATATCGATACTGTCTTAAGGAAAAGATTTGATTTATTAAATAAATCAATTAATATTATTAAAGGTAACATTAACATTGAAGGAGAAATTTTGGAATTAATTGTCAAACTAAGAAGTAGAAAAATATCTAATTTTGATTTAGATCGACAATTATATGAAGCTATCAATGAATTCAATTATTATAAAGAAAACTACCCCGAATTAGAAAAAATAGATAGTTTAACTAAAATAGATTTATCTTTGAATGATAGCGAACATGAGATAACTGCTTTAAGAAAATACTATAACGATATAATAACTGAATATAACAAACTAATTAGAAAATTTCCTAGTAATTTAATTGCTATAATAGCAAAATATAAAGAAAAAACTTATTATGATGGTAAGAACATGAACGATGATATTACTAATGATTTTAAATTATAAAACAGTTCATTTTTTAGAACTGTTTTTCCTTTTCTTTAATATCAATAATACAATTAAAAATAAGATAATGCCACCAATCATAACATAAATAACTTGATCATTTTTAACATTTTCTTCAACTTCAACCTCATCAGGATCAATTTTAATAATATATTCGCCATCTGAAGAATATAAGAAATTTTCTTTGGCATATCTTGCCACATATTCTGGATCATTTAACTTTTCAATCTCAATTTTTAAATTAGCTTTCTCATCTTGTAAAGATACTAATTCCTCTTTTAATTTTCCCTCTTCTTTTTTTAAAGATAGATAACTATAAGTATAGCTTATTAGAGTAACAAAAAAATACCCTATTGCTAAAATAGAAATAATTCCAAATATCATTAATCTTCTTTTTGATTTTTTTGAAACTTTTCTCTTCATGTCTATCCTCCTTTAAAATTATATCATTTTTTAAATAATAATACAATTTTTTTTAATGCTTTTTTTATTACAATTTCTAGCAAAAATCCAATAATAAAAGCAATTATATAGTAAGGATGAATGATTGCATTATTTAAATTTAAAAGACAAATGAAATAAATTAAAGAACTAATGATTATGATAAAGAATAATAAAATTGTATAAAATAATGTTTTTTTATTATAAAAAATATCGATTAACAAAGAAAATATTATTCCAAAAAAAATTGAAAATAAGAAAGTTATAATTTGTGTTTTTAAACTCATCATTTAAACAATTTACTAAATACCCCTTCCTCTTTTTTAGTTCCATCAGTATAGCTTAAGCTAACTATTACACCTTTTATCGAAACATTTCCTTGATAAGTATCCAATTTTATAATTTCTAAATCTGTTCCTTTTATAACAATATTTCCCATTGTCGTTTCTAATAAAAATTCTTCATTATCAAAACTTTCAATTTTCTTTACTCCACTGATAATAATATTTTTTCTTTCGTTGATTGTAATATTATGATTTAAATTAGCAATTGTTTCCATCTTGTCCATAATTAGCCTCCTTAATAAAATATATGACCTTTTAATAATTTTATGTTATTAAAATTATTAAAAAAATTCAAACCTTTTAGTTTGAATTTGCAATAACTATAATTTATCATGATTAAAAAATTAAAGTAATCATTGTATCAGTCATTTCCTATGTTCAATTATATATTATTTATTGACAAGATTTTATTAAATAAAAAAAGATGATTGATATCATCTGATTTTAATATGTGCTTCTCTTAATTGTAGTTCACTTACTTCTGAAGGTGATCCCATCATTAAATCTTGTCCTGATGCACTCATCGGGAAAGCAATTGTTTCTCTTATTGAAGATTCTTCTTTTAACATCATAATCATTCGATCAATTCCAGGTGCCATACCAGCATGTGGAGGAGCACCATATTGGAAAGCAGTATATAATGATTTAAATTTTTCTTTGATAACATCTTCAGAATAACCAGCTAAATCAAAGGCTTTTTTCATAATTTCGATATCGTGATTTCTAACTGCTCCACTAGCCATCTCAACACCATTACAAACAAAATCAAATTGATAAGCTTTAATATCTTCAATATTTTGATTATTTAAAGCTTCTAATCCGCCTTGTGGCATACTAAATGGATTATGCGAAAAATCATATTTATCTTCTTCCTCATTCCACTCATACATTGGAAAATCTTTAACAATACAAAATTCATATTTACTTTCATCAATAATTTCTAATTTTCGTCCCAATTCGTCTCTAATTAAGCCAGCATATTTGCAAGCTAATTTACGATCAGCAATAAAGAATATAACACTATTTGGTTTTAGATCAGCTAATTTTATTAATTCTTCTCTTTCATAATCAGATAAAAATTTATCGATTGGTCCTGCAAAAGTCATATCTTCTAAAACTTTAAAATATCCGATTCCTGGCATTCCAATTGTTTTAGCATAATCTACCAATTCGTTAAACCAAGAATTAGATTTATTAGCAATATCCAAAACTCTAATTGCTTTAACTGGAACACTTCTAAAAGGTTTAAATTCTGTATCACTAAATACTTCCGTAACATCGATAATTTCTAAAGGATTTCTTAAATCTGGTTTATCAGTTCCATATTTTTCCATAGCTTCTTGATAAGATAATCTTCTAAATGGTTCGCTAGATATTTTTTTTGTTCCAAATTTAGTAAAAGTATCACGAAAAATATCTTCCCCTACTTTTAAGACATCTTCTTCAGTAGCAAATGCCATTTCTAAATCTAATTGATAAAATTCTCCATAGACACGATCACTTCTTGCATCTTCATCTCTAAAACATGGAGCGATTTGGAAGTACTTATCAAAGCCTGAACACATTAATAATTGTTTGAAAATCTGAGGTGCTTGCGGTAAAGCATAAAATTTACCATGAAATTTTCTCGATGGAACAATAAAATCACGTGCTCCTTCTGGTGATGAAGCAGTTAAAATAGGTGTTTGAATATCTAGATATCCTAAATCATTCATTTTATCACGCAAATATTTAATAACTTGTGATCTAAAAACAATACCATTATGAACTTTCGGATTTCTTAAATCTAAATAACGATATTTTAATCTTACTTCTTCTGATACTTCTTTTGATGTTACAACTTCAAACGGTAAAACATTTTTAGCTTTACCTAAAACTTCTAAGCTGTCAATTAAAATTTCAATTTTTCCTGTGGCTATTTTATCATTATAATCTTCTTCATCTCTTTTTCGAACTACCCCAGTTAAAGTAACAGTACTTTCTCTAGTTAATCCATTAAAAATACTATCGTCGTTACTTACAACTTGAACAGTCCCTTTTTCATCTCTGATATCGACAAAAATTACCCCACCATGATCACGAATATTTTCTATCCAACCAGCTATTTTAATTTTTTTATCAATATCTTTTTCACTAATTAATCCACAGTAATGATCTCTATATTGATTCATTTTATTACCTCTTTCTAATTTCTTCATTTATAATTTCTAAAGTTTTAACAGGACTAGCCTGACCTTTAGTTTTTTTCATTACCTGACCAACGAAATAATTAGCCACGTAATCCTTACCTTCTTTAAATTGGTTAACTACATCTTGATGTTCATCTAAAGCTTCATTAACAAATTTACGCAACACTTCATCATCATCAATTTGCGATAAATGTTCTTTTTCAATAATTGTAAGCGGTGATATTTTTTCATCCATAGATCGATATAATATTTTTTTGGCATTACCAACTGACAATTTGTTTTGTTCAATTAACTTAATAATACCACTTAACATATCAGCAGTAACAAATAACTCTTCTAGTGATACTTCCAATTTATTTAAAGAACCTAATATAACTGTTGTAACCCAATTACATGCTTCTTTAGGATTGATGCCATTAGCAATTATAGCTTCAAAATAATCAGCAATTTCTTTATCTTTAACTAAAACGTTAGCGTCATAACTAGATAGTTGATATTCATCAATGTATGTCTTATATCTTTCATATGGTAATTTAGGAATTTCTTTTCTTATTTCATCTAAATATTCTTTGGTTAATTTAACTGGCGGCATATTTGGTTCGATAAAATATTTATAATCCACCGCATCGACTTTTTCACGCATAGCATAAGTCTGCTTTGTATCGTCATCAAATCTTCTTGTTTCTTGAATAACTTTATTGCCACTTTCCAAAACTTTAGTTTGTCTTTTTATTTCATATTCAATTGCTTCTTTAACATTAGAAAAAGAATTAATATTTTTCATTTCAACTTTGGTGCCAAACTCTTTAGCATTCTCTTCCATTAACGATATATTAACATCACATCTCATTTGACCTTTCTTAGAATCAGCTTCCGATACACCACAATATATGAAAATATTTCTTAATGTTTCCAAAAATTTAACTGCTTCTTCTGAATTAGATATACAAGGTTCTGTTACTATTTCAATCAAAGGAATTCCTGATCTATTATAATCAATTAAAGAATAATTAGAATAATGATCTAATGAAGCAGTATCCTCTTCTAAGTGAAGCTGATGAATTAAAATATCTTTTTCATAATCATTCATAACTATTTTTAATGAACCATTTATTCCCATTGGTTTAGTAACTTGTGTAATTTGATAACCTTTAGGCAAATCAGGATAATAATAGTTTTTTCGATCAAATAATACTTCATCAGGATTAGTACAATTTAAAGCCATTGCCGTTTTTAATGCTTTTTTAACCGCTTCTTGGTTAACTACTGGCAATATACCAGGCAATCCTAAATCAACAGTTGCCACATTAACATTAGGAATATTAGTATATTCATTCTTTGCTCTAGAAAAGTTTTTAGTATTTGTTTTTAATTCACAATGAACTTCTAATCCAATCACTACTTTATACATTATCATCACCTGCTATTATTCCTTTATATCCTAGCTTTTCTTCAATTTTATTAGCTATATTTAAAACTAAACCATCATTATTTTGATTTCCTGTAATATTGATACTAATAGGCATTTTATTTACAAAACCACTTGGAATACTAATTGAAGGAAAACCTCCAAAATTACCGATAACCAAATGATTTTCTAAAATCAAATATTTATCGGATAACTTATCAGACGAATCTTCGAAATGAGGAGCAATTGTACCACTAGTAGGCATTATTAAACCATCGTAAGTTTTAAATAGTTCAACCATCCTATCAACCACTAATCTTCTTACTCTTTGAGCGTTTTTAAATAATTTTTCTTGATTTTCTTTTTGTAAAATATAACTACCTAAAACAAAACGTCTTTTAATAAATTCTGAAAAACCTTTTGTTCTAGCATCAAACATAATTTCTTCAATTGAATTTCCTTCACCTCTTGGTCCAAATTGAATACCAGTTAAATTAGAATTATTACTAGTAGCTTCCGCACATGATATAGCCATATAAGTTGGATACAAAGCCATTAACAATTCTTTTGGAAATTCTACCTCTTCCACTATTATACCCAATTCTTTTACTTTATCGATTGTTTCGTTAAATTTATTTAATACTTCTATTAATTCAGAATCATTTTTATCATAATTATTAGGATCACATACATCTTTAAAGTAAAATAATTTTCTACCTTTAACTTCATCATTAATTGAATCCTGTAATTTACCAACACTTTTTAAAGAAGTCATGTCGTGATGATCATAACCTTTGATAATATCTGTTACAATAGCAGCATCTAAAACACTTCTTGTAAAACAACCAACGTGGTCTAAACTTGAAGCAAAAGCAAATAAACCATATCTTGAAATTAAACCATAAGTTGGCTTAAAACCCACAACTCCACCATAAGCAGCTGGTTTTCTAATTGAATCTCCAGTATCTGATCCAATACTAAAAGGCGTTATACCTAAAGCAACACAAGAGGCGCTACCAGCTGATGAACCACCGATAGCTCTAGTTTCATCCCATGGGTTTTTAACAATACCAGTATTGCCTGTTGTACCAGTTCCTCCCATTGCTAATTCATCTAAAGTAGTTTTACCTACTAATAAGGCACCAGAGTCTTTTAACTTTTTATAAACCGTCGCATCATAAACTGGAACATAATCTTTTAAAATATTTGAACAAGCTGTCGATAAAATACCTCTCGTTGAAAAATTATCTTTTAAAGCATACGGAATGTTATCTAAAATACTATTTGATTTACGATGATTATATTTATCGATGATAGTTACAAATGAATTAATATTTTGATAATTATGCGCTAGTTTATTAGCTTCTTCAAATAATTGTTCACCTGTTATTTCATTATTATCTAGACTCTTACGTAAATCTAAAATTGTCGATTTTCTATATTCCATTTTAATCCACCACCTTTGGAACTTTTACTTGATCTTTAGCTGTTGATTTAGCATTTTCAATAACTTCATCAACTGTTAAAACATCACGTTCATCAAATTCATCTAAACCTAATGAAGAGTTATTAGCATAAGGAAAAGTCATTGGTTCAACTTTTTCGATTCCTTCAATTTGCCCAATTAAATCCATTTGTTTTAAAATGATAGAAAATTCTTCTTGTAAAGTCTCATATTCTTCATCTTTCATATCAAACATTAACTTATTAGCATACTTCTTTAGTTTTTCTTTTTCAATCATAAAATTCATCCTTTCTATCATAAAAAAATAGTATCCATCCCTTGTTGGGACGAATACTATTTATATCCGCGGTACCACCCAAATTATCATATATTTAAAATCTAATAATAGATTATATGATCACTTCATTTCTAACAAAATGTGTAATAAGATAACGGTTCACTTCCGAGTTACGCTACTTTCATTTTCACATAACTAACTCCTGGGTGTTATTCATAATAACTATTACGTTAGCTTCCACCATACCTAACTCGCTTTTTAAATCATTATTATTACTTCTCCCACTCAAAGTTGATAGATAAATAATATCATTATTTTCCTTATTTGTCAATGATTTTATCAAAATTCCATGACACCGACAAATTATAAAATTTACCTTCTATTCATCAATTCGATTAAACAACAATTCCAAATTATTAATTTTAATATCACTATCTAATTTATATTCTTCCCATTTAAATGGTTTTAATCCTAACATTGATTTAATTTTATCAGCACTACTTGGAATAAATGGATTTAATAAATTAGATAAATTAGCCATAATATAAACACAAGTATAAGTTGTTTCATTAAAAGCTGTTATATCTTCTTTAACTTGGACCCAAGGTTGTCTCTCATCATAATATTTATTACCTAAAGTTGCATAATCAATAATTGTATTAATAGCTTGCTTTAATTCACCATCTTCGATTAATTTTCCGACTTCTTGATAAATAGCTTTAGTACGAGCCATAATATCAACATCGATTTCCGCTTTTTTAATGATTCCGTCAAATTTTTTGTTTATGAACGATAAATTTCGATTAATAAAATTACCGATTACACCAACTAAAAATTTATTATGACTTAAAATTAAGTCTGAAGATGAAAAATTAACATCTTTCTTTTCTGGTCCATTAGCAATCATAAAATATCTAACAGTATCTTTATCATATTTACTAACTAATTCATCCATCGTAATTAAATTACCTTTGCTTTTGCTCATTTTTTCATCATTCATATTAACATATTCACAAGAGATTATTTTTTTAGGTAATTGCCACTTTGGATTAATAGCATTTAATAAAGCTGGATAAATTACGGTGTGGAAAGTAATATTATCCTTACCATGAACAAAATAAGTAATTAAATTATCTTTATCTTTTAAAAATTCATCAAAATCAATATTACGATCTTTACATACTTTCATCGAAGCAGTCAAATACCCCATGACAGCTTCAATCCAAACATAAATTTTCTTATCTTCATAACCTTCTACTGGAACGTCGACACCCCAAGTTAATTGTCTTGTAGTAGCACGATCAATAAGACCTAGATTGAGATACTTTTTAGTTTCATTAATTGCATTTTTGCGCCAATCATCAGTTCGTTCATCAACTAATTTTTCTAATAATTTTTGAAAAGCTGATAATTTAAAATACAAATGTTTATTTTTTTTAACAATAGTTGCTTCCCCACATATTTTACAATGTTTATCTTTTAATTCTTTAGGATTAATTGGACTTAAGCAGTCATCACATTGTTCTCCCATTGCCTTACCACCACAATGTGGACAAATACCAATTATTTCGCGATCAGATAAATATTCATTACATTTAGGACAAAAATCTTGTTCATCTTCTTGTTCATAAATATAACCGTTATCTAAAATTACCTTATAAAATTCTTGAACTTGTTTTTTATGTTCTTCCGTCATTGTAGCTGTATAAAAATCATAAGAAAAATCTAAACTTTCAAAACTATTTTTAAATTCTTCATGATATTTACTAGCAATATTAGCAGGATCGACTCCTTCTTTTTTAGCTCTTACCGTAATCGGGGTTCCGTGGCAATCAGTACCTGATACATAGATTACCCTATTGCCACAACCACGGTGGTAGCGAGCTATGACATCAGCTGGAAGTAATGCCGCTAAATGACCAATATGTAATGAGTTATTAGCATAAGGCCAAGCTCCTCCTATTAATATATCTTTCATATTTCATTCTCCTTTTTATCAGTAATAAAATTAATTACTCCATAAATTATTTATTAATTTGAAGTTATATTTTATTTTATAACAATATTAACTAATTTTTTAGGTACAGTTATTATTTTGACAATTTCTTTATCAGCAATATACTTTTTAACATTATCCAGTTGTTTTGCCAATTCTTCCATTTCTTCTTTTGAAGTTTCCATTCCAACTTCTATTTTACCTCTTACTTTACCGTTAACTTGAACAACCATTTCAAAAGTTTCTTCTTTAGTTTTTTCTTCGTCATAAATTGGCCAAGCTTCATATGCGATAGTATCATCATGACCTAAAATACTCCACAATTCTTCGGTTATAAACGGAATAATTGGGTTTAATAATTTAAGTAAGTTGTTTGCATACTTTAAAGGGAAAACATTTTCTTTATAAACAGCATTGACAAAAACCATCATTTGACTAATTGCCGTATTGAAATTCAAAGTTTCATAATCATTAGTTACTTTCTTAACAGTTTGATGATAAAGTTTTTCCAAATTTTTATTTTCATCATCTTTAATAATTCCTTCTGTTGTATATAGGCGATACACCCTTTCGATAAAACGATGAGCACCAACTACACCTTGTTCACTCCAAGGTTTACTCATCTCTAAAGGGCCCATAAACATTTCATATAGTCTTAATGTATCCGCACCATATTCTTTTATAATATCATCAGGATTAATGACATTTCCTCTTGATTTACTCATTTTTTCATTATTAGATCCTAAAATCATCCCTTGATGATATAATTTTTTAAAAGGTTCTTTTACATTAACAATACCTTTTTCATATAAATAGTGATTCCACATTCTAGAATATAATAAATGTCCAACAGCGTGTTCAGGTCCACCGATATACAAATCGACTGGCATCCAGTGTTCAATCAACTTTTTATTAGCTATCTCTTGATTATTATGTGGATCAATATATCTTAAGAAATACCAACTAGATCCAGCTGATCCTGGCATGGTTGAAGTTTCTCTTTTTCCTTTAATGCCATCAACAGTAACATTAACCCAATCAGTTGCTTTTTCTAAAGGTGAAGAGCCAGTTTTAGAAGGACTATAATCTTCTAATTCAGGTAAAATTAAAGGTAAATTAGTTTCTAATACATCTTTGCCATTCTCTAAATGAATTACTGGTATTGGTTCACCCCAATATCTTTGACGAGCAAAAATCCATTCCCTTAGACGATAATTAATATGTTTAGTTCCTAGTTTATTTTTTTCTAACCACTCAATCATTTTATTAATAGCATCTTCTTTATTTAAACCATTTAAAAATTCCGAATTAATATGCACTCCATCACCGACATATGCTTCTTTACTAATATCGCCACCTTGAATAACAGGAATAATTTCTAGATTAAATTTTTTAGCAAAGTCATAATCTCTTTCATCATGAGCTGGAACTGCCATAATTGCTCCTGTTCCATAACTAGCTAAAACATAATCTGATATCCAAATTGGAATTTTTTTATTATTAACCGGATTAATAGCATAAGCGCCTGTAAAAACACCGGTTTTTTCTTTATTTAATTCTGTTCTTTCTAAATCTGATTTAGAAGCACACACTTTTTTATACTCTGCTACCTTATCTTTATATTCTTTAGTTGTTATCTTATCAACTAATTCATGCTCAGGAGCAAGTACGCAATAAGTTGCGCCAAATAAAGTATCACATCTAGTCGTAAAAACTGTAAATTCAAAATTATCTACTTTGAATTTAACATGAGCTCCGACTGATTTACCAATCCAATTTTTTTGCATTTCTTTAGTTGAATTAGGCCAATCAATAGTATCTAATCCTTCTAGTAATTTTTCAGCATACTGTGGAATGTCGATTACCCATTGTTTCATATTTTTACGAATTACAGGAAAACCTCCTCTTTCACTTTTACCATCAATTACTTCATCATTAGCTAAAACTGTTCCTAGTTCAGGGCACCAATTAACTGGCATATCAATTTGTTTAGCTAAGCCATCTTTGTATAATTCACTAAAAATCCATTGTGTCCATTTATAATAATTAGGATCACAAGTAGAAACACAACGATCCCAATCAAAAGAAAAACCTAACATTTTTAATTGTTCAGTAAAAGTAGCAATATTTTTTAAAGTAAAACCTTCAGGATGATTACCAGTATTAATTGCATATTGTTCAGCAGGTAGTCCAAACGCATCAAATCCCATTGGATGAAGTACATTATATCCTTGCATTCTCTTCATTCTAGAAATAATATCAGTAGCTGTATATCCTTCGGGATGTCCAACATGTAATCCTTGACCAGATGGATAAGGAAACATATCTAAAGCATAAAACTTAGGTTTACTAAAATCCCAAATATCAGTTTTAAAAGTTTCATTTTTCTCCCAATAATCTCGCCATTTTTTTTCTATTTCACTAGTATTCATTTATTTACCTTCTTTCTTCAAATATAACCCAATCAAACTGTAAAAAATCAACAGTAAAGGAATAAGCACGATTAATCCTACCAATAATTGTAAGAATAAGTTTTCAACTAAAAAGGTGGCTGTAAAAGCAATAGCAATAATCAAAGCATTAGTCAAACCTAAAATGTTAGTAAATTTTTGCATATTAATCTTATTAACATTTAATTTATATTTATTAACAAAATACATAACTTGATTACTTTTTTTAAATTTATCATATTTTTTCTTTTGTAATACTACCGTAAATAAATAAAATAAATAAACAATTGAAAAAGATATTATAAAAGCTATTAAATAAGTCATAAATAAACCTCCAAACTATTTAATATTATATTATAAAATAAAAGGAAAAACAATAAATTTAAAGAAAATAAGTTAAAACAAATAAAAAAATACATTAGACTGTACTAATGTATTCTAATAATCTTAAGAATAGTTTAACAAACTTTCTTTCTAAACCTTTATTACCTAATTTTCTAATAGCAATTCGTTTTTTCTTAATCGGCATATCACTAAAGATAATGGCATCAATTTTTTCTTTCATTAATGTTTCAATTTGTAGATCATCTAAAATTCCGCCAATATCATCGTTTATTAAACGTGTTGGATCAAATTCGATATCTTTACCTTTACAATTAACTGTTAATTGTCCAATTGTTTTAACATTTTCTATCTCGACGATAAAATCAGGCCCCGAAACATAAGATTTACAATTAATTTGTTCTTTATTGTCATATACTATTATATCACTAGCTTTTTTAGCATTTCTGAAAACTAATTTATAATTTCTCTTTTCAGGAACAATCCCGCTTTTACCTTCTAAGGCTCTTATAATAACAGTATAATTGCTAGGCATATAATTATATTCAATCTTAGTTAACAAATAAAAACCTTTTTTATATAAACTAGACAATCCATCATCTTCATATAATAAATATTCATTACTAATACCAGGGAAGAAATGAATTTCCATATTTTTAGGTGGCGTCGTATCATTAATACTTTCATTTATTCCTAAAGGAATGATACTACCAGCTTTAGCAAATACTGGATAATTTTGATCTTTATAAAAAGCGACGTAATTATGATTGCCAGGATATTTTTTTCCAGTAAAGAAATCATACCAAATGCCTTCTGGCATGTAAAAGCGATGAACAACACGATTCATGACATAATCTTTTTTCTTAGTAATCGGACAGACGAATAATTGACTACCAAAATAGTATTCATCACTATACAATAAATCATCATACATCTCAGGAGCAACATAATAAACTGGCTTTAACAATGGTACTCCATTTTTAGTATATTTGTAAGCTTCACTATATAAATATGGAATTAATTTATGCCTTAAATTAAGATAATCCTTAACAATTTCTAATGTTTTAACACTCCAACGCCAAGGTTCTCGTTTATAATATTTACCATTATCTGCTCCAAATTTAAAAATCGGTGAGAAAGTTCCTAATTGAACATATCTTATGTATAATTCATTATCTTCGATTCCTTTAAAATAACCACCAATATCATGACTTATCCAACTGACGCCAATATTAGTAGCATCAGCATTATACTTAGGTATTTGTTTTAAAGATTCCCAACTAACAGTCGCTTTTCCGGCATATAAAACAGGATAACGATGTTGCGCTAAAGCAGAGTTATAACTTAATAACATCGGTCTTCTTTTATAATTTCGCTCCATATCATGAAACTGATAATGTTTTAGTAGTATATCTTCAGATAAATTTTTACTATAAAAATCTAACCAGTAAAAGTCTACTCCTAAACTATCCAATGGATGAATAAACACTTTTAGATAAACATCAATCCATCTTGGATCTAGGATACTGTAAGGTATTACACCTTTTTCATCTGGCTTTAAATATTTTTTAGCTTGTTCATAATATTCATCAATATCATAAAAACCTTCTGTCGGATTAATATTTAAACCAATTCTTATTCCTTGTGTGTGTAAATACGAAATCATCTCATAAGGAGCTTTAAATAAATCTTTATTAAACGTAAAACCAGTTTTTAAATGATTTTTACCTTCATAAGTTCTTACATGCCAATCTTTATCTAATAAAACAATCGAAAGTGGAATTTCATATTTTTTAAAATTATCAATTAGTTCTTTTAGTGAACTATCATTATAAATATCATTACGACTCCACCAGTTTCCCAAGGCAAATCGTGGAATCAAAGAAGGATAGCCAGTTAAATTGAAATAATCTTTTAGACATAAATCAAAATCATTATTATAAACAAATAAATAAATATCGATCCCTTCATAATCATTATCCTGCATCGTTCCATCTTCTAAAACAATTCTTCCTTTAGAATCATCAATCGATACAAAACCATCCAAAGAATAAAGACTTTTTATCTTTTTAATTTTGCCATCTTCAATCAATAAAGGTGCTTCATAATTTTTAGCTTCGACATGGTTATAGTACCAAACACGATCAGTATTTAAAACTTCTACTTTGAAATTTCTACTATTAGTTATCTTTGATCCTTTAGAGTAAGTCAACTTAAAATAACTAGTTGTCAATTCCAAATAATTTTTATCTTGATTGACTTTAAAATTAACTTTAGGAAAATTACGGTTAGAAACAAGTTCGGTAGGCGCATCTAAAAACATACCATTCTCACGATATTCAATTCTAATTAATCGTTCACTCAAAACAGTAAAACGATATTTTTTACCTTGAATGATTGCATCCTTATTGGGCATAGCTTTTTTATAATCAATTTTAAAATGTTCACCTAAATTATACATAAACTCACCCCTTTATATTTCTTCTATTTTCATAAAGTTAGTACTTTTAATTTTTTTAAACGGATAACCACCTGTAATGATAATACTATCATTTTCTTTTAAAGATAACATCTCTTTAGCCATTTTTTTACTTTTTTCAACTATTGCATCAATACTTTTCAAATCATCGATTAAAATTGGATAGACCCCAAAATTTAAAGCTAATGATTTAGTTGTATCAAAATTAGGCGTTGGTGCGATAATAGGACATATCGGTCTAAAACGACTAATTTTTTTAGCTGTGTAACCACTCATAGTCGGCGTAAATATTGCTTTACACTTTAATCTTAAAGCACAACCAGCAACACTATAAGCTATTGTTCCAGTCACATCTCTTTTTTCTGTTTTAACTGACTTTTCTAAAATATTATCATAGTCAATATCCATCTCAGCTACCTTAATAATTTTTTCCATCGTCTTTAAAGCCTCAATTGGATATTTACCAACTGTTGTCTCACCTGATAACATAACTGCATCAGTTCCATCCAAAACCGCATTAGCGATATCAGAAACCTCTGCTCTAGTTGGATGATCAAAGTTAGTCATATTGGATAATAATTCTGTAGCAACAATACTAACAACACCTCCAGCATGACATTTTGAAATGATTCTTTTTTGAACTCCTGGTATTCTTTCAAGAGATATTTCAGCTCCTAAATCACCTCTTGCAATCATAATACCATCACTTACTTTAATAATATTATCGATGTCATCAACTGCACAACTATTTTCAATTTTAGAAATAATTTGTAAATGATTATTACCTAAATTAATTAACAAATCATTTACCTCTAAAATATCTTCATAACTAGATATAAATGATAAAGCTAAAAAATCAACATTTAGATCATGAGCTAATTTGATTATTTTTTTATCTTTTTCACTTAAAAATTCGCGATTTAATCTAATATTTGGAACATTTAAAGTTTTATTTGAAGAAATTTCTCCTTCTTTTAAAACTTCGCACAACAAATAATCAAAACCTTTATCAAGCACTTTTAATTCAATTAAACCGTCGTCTATTTTTAAAATTGTGTTTAAAGGAACATCATCGATCAATTCTTTGTAATCGACACTAAATTTAGTACAATCACCTAAGACATCTTCCATTAAAATTCTAATTTTATCACCTTTTTTTAAAAAAGCATGATTATTTTGAATTTTTCCAAGACGAACAATCGGTCCTTTTATATCGATCATAATAGCTACATACTTGTTTAATTCTTCATTCAAATCATTAACTATTGAAACGATTTCACGACAAAAATCTGGGGTTGAATGACTCATATTAATTCTTAGAGTATCAACTCCATTTAACATTAATGATTTAATTGTTTCTCTATCAGAAGTAGCTGGACCAACAGTAGCAATAATCTTAGTTTTATTCACATTTATCCCCTTCTATTCTAAGTATAATTATAAATTATATAAGCATTTTAGTCAAGAAAAAAAGAATAAGTTATATTCTTTCAATTTTCATAAAATTAGTCTCACCTTTTTTACCATCATCATAAAAACCACCAGTTATTAAAATAATATCATCTTTAGCTAAATTTAAAAATTTCACGGCTTTTTCCTTTGCATCTTTTACTATTTCGTCAGTTGAATTAAATATCTCTGTTGTCATTGGATATACTGCCCAATTTAAAGCTAGTGATCTTGCTACCTTTTCATTAGGACAAGTAGCTAAAACTAAACATTTTGGTCTTAAATTACTTACTCGACTAGGTGTTTGTCCACTCATAGTAGTAGCAACAATTAATTTAGCATCTAACAAATTAGTTGTTTCAACAACATTAGTAGCAATAGCGCCTTCAACTGTCTTATTAACATGAGCAATATTAATTTCATAATCTAAATTATTTTCAATACTCTCACATATTTTTGCCATATATCCAACTGTTTCAATAGGATATTTACCAGTAGTAGTCTCACCTGATAACATGACCGCATCAGTTCCATTAATAACCGCATTAGCCACATCTGATACTTCAGCTCTAGTAGGACGATTATTTTTTTTCATTGATTCTAACATTTCAGTAGCAACAATACAGAACTTACCATGTCTTCTACATGTTTCAATTATCTTTCTTTGTAATATTGGTAAATCTTCCATCGCTGCTTCGACTCCTAAATCACCACGAGCAACCATTACTCCATCTGCTTCTTCAACTATTTCATCTAAATTATCGATGCTAGTAGTGTTTTCAATTTTAGCAATTATTTTCATATCCAAACGATTTTGTTCTTTTAAAATTTCTTTAACTTGTAAAATATCATCTTTTTTAGAAACGAATGATAAAGCTAAAAAATCACCATCATGATTACAAGCATAGATAATATCTTCTTTATCTTGTTTACTAATAAAAGGTATATTTAAGTGAACATTAGGAACACTTAAACTTTTTTTATTCCCTAATATTCCACCATTTATAACTTCACAAGTAACACCATCATTTTCTTTAGAAATAACTTTAATATTCATTAAACCATTTTCTAATAAAATAGTATCACCAATATTTAATGAATTTAAAGCTTCTGGATGATTAACACTAAATCTTTCTTCGTTTCCTAAAACGTCATCTTTAACTACTCTAATCTTATTTCCTTCAACTAAATTTATTTCATCGTTTTCTAATATTCCATTTCTAAATTCTGGACCTTTAGTATCATATAAAACAGCTATATTTTTACCAGTCATATTAGTTACTTTTTTTACTGACGCAATAACATTTTCTCTTTCTTCAATCGTCGCATGCGAAAAATTAATTCTAGCAACATCCATTCCATTTTCTACCATTTTACACATAATTTCTGGATCACAACTAGCAGGGCCAATACTACAAATTATTTTTGTTTTTTTCATAATTTCAACTCCCTCAACAAATGTATAATTATAACAATAAATTTATCTTTTGACAACCCTTTTTTATATTTTGATAAAAATTATTTACTTTTAAACAAATTATTAATTAAAAATCAATGGTGTAGCTCTTTATAATATTTCCTTATATTCTCAGGCATCTGTTCGATACTTATGTTTTTTATTTTCGCCTTACTACCATCTTTAGAAGTTTCTTCATAATGCCCCAAAGTAGAAATGATATATTAAGTATTTTAGAAACTTTGCCAATATTACACATAAAACCACCTCTTAAAGTTAACTTCATATCTAAGACCATACTGACAAATCAAAAAATATTTGTCAATTATCTTTCTAAAATATATAAAAACCTACGAAATAAATTTCGTAAGTTTTTATAACTCAAGTGTTTTTTTATAATCGATTGTATTATTCATCCGTTATCGGTTCACACCATTCATTAGAAGTATTTTCTCTAGGTACTTCAATAGCAATATGACTAAATCAAAAGTCTTTTTTAGCTCCGTGCTAATGTTTTACATTTGCTGGTATTACAATTACATCTTCATGATGTTTTGCACATTTTTCTTTGGTTAAATCATTTTTTTACCTAAAAATAAATGGTATTTAACTTGGAAATATAGCCATTGTGCCGTTAAAACATTTATTGTTATCATAGATATATCCTTAAATATAATTTATCTTCTTTCGACTGTATTTGAACGAACAAAACATCATAATCAAGTTCAAAAAATTTTGGTGCTAAAGTCCATAAATTAACTCATTCTGTTGTTTGTTTTACCATTTTAAATCAATTACCAAAGTTGAAATTAGAAAAATATCATTCCTTCTTAATATAATATAATTTTATTCAAAAAATTTTAAAACAATAAAGTATAAAATGGTATAACTAATATTAATTAAAATTGCTTTTGATTAACTGTTTCTAATTAAATATTTGTTTTAAATATCTTAAATATAACTCAAATATATTAGCTTTTTTCACATCTTCGCTAACAGTTAAATCGACTGTTTTTATAATATTATTATTTTCTTTTAAAGTAAGTTTACCAACCACATCCCCTTTGGAAACTGGAGCTTTAATTTTATTTACTTCAACATCATAAGTAAAATTACCAGATCCTTCATTTTTATTATATAAATCATTTATTTCTTCTTTAGCAACAATCCCAATTTGTTCTAATTTTCCTTTTTCAATAGGAACTTCTTTTAATATACTTTCTGTATCGACTATTTTAGTTAAGCCATACTGAGCATAAACATAATCAAAAATACTAGATACATCTTTATTTCTTGTGTCACTATCTGGTTCACCCATAACGACGGTAATAATTCGCATATCATTAATATTAGCTGTAGCAGTTATACAAAATCCTGCTTCAGCTGTATATCCTGTTTTCAAGCCATCTACGCCGTTATAAAATCTAACTAATTTATTAGTATTAACCAACCAAAATGAACGATCAGTACCCTTTCTTAGATAATCTTCGTATATTGAAGTAAATTCAAATATCTTTTCATGTTTAACTAATTCTTTAGCCATCATAGCCATATCATAGGCCGTTGAATAATGATTAGCTTCATCCAAACCATGAGCATTTTTAAAGTTAGTATCTTTTAGTCCCAATTCTTTAGCTTTATCGTTCATCATCTTAACAAACATCTCTTCGGTACCAGCTATTTTTTCAGCTAAAGCCACAGCGGCATCATTACCACTCGCTACCGCTAAACCTTTAAACATATCATGAACACTCATTTGTTCTCCAGTTTCTAATAAAATTTGACTTCCACCCATACTAGAGGCATTTTCTGACACAGTTATCATATCATCCCATTTAATAATATCTTTTTCAATTGCTTCCATAACTAGTAACATTGTCATTATCTTAGTCATACTAGCTGGATGTCTTCGCTCATGAGAATTTCGCTCATAAATAATTTCGCCAGTTGTGGGCTCTAGAACAATAACACTAGATGCATTGGGGGCTAATTCATCAGCTTTAACAACTGGAAAAATCGGCAACAAACTTAAAATTACTAACAAAATTCCAAATACTTTTTTCAAATCAAATCACCTAATAAAAAATATGTTATATATTAAAAAAAATGTCATAAATTGACATTTCTTGAAACCAAATTTTTTAATCTATTAATTTAAATTATTTAATTTTCTTTATTTTTGTATACATTCTTGAATGATAACCATTTTTATCATAAAATTTAATGGCATTTTCATTATAAGCAAAAACATCCACTAAAATATATTCACAGTCTTTAGATTTAAAATATTCTTCCATTTTATTCATAAGTATATTCCCTATACCATTGCCTCTTACTTTTTTTGAAACAATTAATTCAGTTATTACTCCCCTTTTAGGACATTTATAATCTAAATAATCATATTCATCATAAGGAAATATACATCCCATAATTAAACCTATTACTCTATCTTGTTCAACTGCTATATAACATTTACCGTTATTATTTTTAACTTTTTCTAAATCTAATACTGCCATTTTTTCTCTATATTTAGGATGTAATTGATCTAGATTGTCTTTATCGATAGTTAAAATATATTCTTCAAGTTCGACCAATAAATCTTTAATGTCTTCTAAATATTTATCTTCATATTCTATTATTTTCATTTTTAAAAAAATCCTCTCTTGTTAATTCATATTTAGAAAAAGTCAATATCCCGTTATAAAATGTATAAGGTGAATCTTCTTCTATCTCACCTATCTTAGTAAAACCTAATTTTTCAAATATTTTACAAGATGGGATATTATCTTTCACGGCCCCTGAAGATATTTTGTCAATTTCTACTTTTTTAAACATATAATCTATCATTGCTTTAGCCGCCTCTGTTGCATAGCCTTTTCCTTGGTAAATTGGGTCCATATACCATCCAACATCACGAATAGCAATGTCGCTACCATTTTCTTGAACAGTAACCTGACCAATAACTTCTTCATTACCACTATTTGTATATTCAGATTTTAAAAATACACTCCACCCAAATATATCATTATTATCTGCATTATCAACTTTAGCTTTATAAAATTTTTCTTGATTTTCCCAAGTCCAATGTTTTAAATTATTAGCATACTTCTTAGCAGATGTTAAATACCACTTATTAACCTCTGGTACCATTAAAATTTCCCACAACCTTTTTTGTTCTTTCATCTTAGAACTTCTTAAAATTAACCTATCAGTTTCTATTGTTTGACTTCCTATTAGATTTATCATAAATACACCCTTCTATTTAAATTTATAGATTACTTCAAATATCTCAAATACTACTTTCGTATTTTCATTAAAATTCGAATCTATTTTAGTAAAATAATTTATATGAACTTTTCTCCATTCTTCTAATGTTTTATTTTCTCTTTTTAACCATGCTAAACCCCAAGTAATATTTTTAAATTCAGTTATAATAACTTTTTTTTGCCTTTAATACACAATAATTATTATCATTTGAATCAGTTAATACTGACATATCATCTATTATCGGCAAACTGTCAGTTTCATATAAAGATGTGTGGCAATCTTTTTATTATCTAATACAAGACTTACTAATTCACCTACATCAAACTCAAATGTCCATCTATCAAGTTTATTATATTTTATCATAACCCTATCAATCAGGAATTAATTCTTTTAATTTGCTATAATCATGTTTACCTTTATTAGCTCTTATTTCTACTCTTTTGGTATTATTTTTGATAGCAAGAGTTGGTTTATCATTAATATTCAATTTAATTTTCATTTCTTTCTCCTAAAAAATCTGCACTAAGACATAATTATACAAAAAAGAGATTCCTAAAAAGTTTTATTAGGAGTTGTGATTAATTCTATCTTATTGATAATTTGTAAATTTTTCATTTTAACCACACTCCTTTCTTTCATTAATTTACGCTAACAATATATCATAAATTTATTATTTTGTAAATTTTATAATTTAATTTTAATAAACTATAATAAAATATAATAAATTTTAATTTGTTTATGTTATAATAAAACAAAGGTGGCGTGATATATATGAAAATTTCAGCAAAAATTATCACAGGAATTTGGATTTTTATTTTTGCTATAATATTTTTTGAACCATTCATCTCTCCAATATTTTCAAGTCTTGAAGAAAGTACTGGTCCTAATGATTATGCCAGAATTACCGACATAGATTATAAAGCGGTATTAGTTGATGAACCAAATGAAAGTGGCAAAGTTGTTGTAACTGAACAGATTACTTTCGATATTCATGCAGCAAGTAAAGATAATTTATTTTGGGAATTATGGCGTGATTTACCTGAAGATTATGTCGATGGTTTAAAAGTCGATTACCAAGTTAATTACGTTAAACAAATTAATGATGATGGAACGGAAATTGATTATAAAGAAAGTCCTAAATTGTATTGGGATGATAGTGACTATACTAGTAGTGTATATGGTCCTGGAAAATGGTATCATAGTACTGGTCCTTATGATGAAGATTTAAGAAGATACGAATGTGTATTTTTCTATGTTGACGGATTATATCGTGAAGAAGTAACCTTTGAAATTCAATATGAAATGAATAATGCTGCTCTACGTTATGACGATGTTTCGGAATTATATTTAACAATGTATTCTGAAGATACTATTAAACATTTAAAATCTTTTAATGGTCAAATATTAATTCCAGAAAAAGATATGCCAAAAGAAGGAAATTATTTAGCTCACACTTATGGCACTAATTTTAATACTTTTGAATATACAGAATCTGATACTTTAAATCCTGGCTATCATACATTTTCCTTTAATTTAGATGAAGATGACTTAAAATTCAAAAGTTATAACCAATATTTAGAATTTTCATTATTAGCATTTAATGAAGATAAACATATATTTACTGAATATGCACCTGATAACTTTTATTCATATGATGTTTATTTAGAAGAAGCATTGATAGCAATTGAAGAATACGATCAATTACCAAATGAATATAGAACTTATAAAATTATTTTCTTATCTATTTCTATTATTATTTCAATTTTGTTTTTAATTTTTACAATAACAAGAGATAAAAGAATTAGAAAAAAACATAATTTATATAAACCAACGCAATCAATGCAATATTTTAGAGATATTCCAAGTGATTTGGATCCACATTTCGCATCGACACTAGCTTTCTTAAAAAGTAATCACAAAAACGATGTTGGTGATTCTTACTCAGCATTAATGTTAAATTTAATAAGAAAAGGATATATTGAATTACAAAAAATAGATAATAATAAAGGTTGGAATTTTAATAACATTACAATTAACATATTATATAATCCTAATTCAACATATCAAAATAGTTCTAATAGTATTAATGAAACAATATTAGGCAATAATATTTTAAATAATCAACAAACTAATATTTCTATTAATCAACCAAATGAAATTCGTAATATAAATGGTAAAATCTTAGAAAAATTAACGTCTAATGAAGAAGCTTATTTTAATTTAATTATTAGACATTCTTTAGGAAATAATATTACAATGGAAGATTTTCAAAAAAAAGTTTCTAAAGATTTTGATAATACCGATACATTCGTTACCACAGTTGAGAATTCTATTGTTAATATCGGTATATCGCAAGGATATTTTCAAAAATCAAATTATAATGAATTAAAAAATAGTACAAAATCATTATCAAATAAATATATTATATTTGGCTTATTAATAATGATTATTGGTAATTTTATCATTTCTAAAACTCGCTTTGATTTAGCTTTTGGTTCATTATTTATATTAGGTACAGTTTTAATTATATGTGGTCTTTATTTAAAAAGATTTATCAATAAATATGTATTATTAACACCATTAGGTGAAGATGAATATGCTAAATGGAAAGCTTTATATGATTTCTTAAATAGTTCAACACTGATGAAAGAACGAACTGTTATTGAGCTACCTTTATGGGAAAAATATTTAGTTTATGCAACCGCTTTTGGTATTTCAGATAAAGTTGTAAAAGCATTAGAAATTAGATGCCCTGATGTTTCTAGTAGCCCTATTTTAAGTAGTGATTACTATCGTTCTAGTAGTTTTAAAACAAACAATCATCTATTCAGATCAGCTACTCACAGTGCTTCTAGAGTTTCAAGAAGTTCTAGGTATGGTGGGGGAACATACTATGGAGGTGGCGGCCGCGGCGGTGGTGGCGGTGGCGGAGGTCACTAAAAAAGAATAATTCTAAAAAAGG